>JBBREW010000093.1:0-8449 GCA_038225335.1 Rhodobacterales bacterium | reverse complement strand
TCCCTGCACCGCTGGCCCCTTGGTGCGGTTCAGCAGCCGGAACTGGATGCCGGATACGTCCGCGACCTGCCCCATCGCGCCACCAAGCGCATCAATCTCACGGACAAGGTGCCCTTTACCAAGCCCGCCAATCGCCGGATTGCAGGACATGACTCCGATGCCGTCACGCTTCATCGTCACAAGCGCTGTCTTCGCACCCGTGCGGGCGGATGCCAAGGCAGCCTCGCACCCTGCGTGACCACCACCGACAACAATGACATCAAAATGTTTCACGTGAAACATCCTCACTTTCCGATGCAGAAACTGCGAAAAATCTCGTCCAGAAGGTCATCTACATCTACGCGACCCACGATCATGTCAACCGCGCGCGTGGCCGTTCGCAGATCATCGGCGATCAAATCCGCAGGACCGCCATGGCTCAGCAAGTGGATCGCCTGTTCAATGGACGCGACGGCGCGTTGCATGGCGTCCCGGTGGCGATCACGGATGACAAGCCCTGCCCCCGCCGTGCGCAGCGACAGAATCGTCGCTATCTGCGTCACCATCGCATCAACGCCCTGCCCGGTAAGCCCTGACACACCGCCCCCCGCGTCCGCCTTTGCCTGCAACATCAGGTCGTCGGGTTGCGGCTCAAATGGTGGCAAGTCCCCGGATTCCAGCAGAAAAACCCGCAGATCTGCCGCCATGGCGCGCGACTGTGCCAGAGCGACGCCGAGCTGTTCGACCTGATCATCGGTGTCCCTGATTCCCGCGGTATCCAGCACGGTCACGGGGATACCGGCCATGTCCATCCGGACCTCTATCACATCGCGGGTCGTGCCCGCGATGTCAGAGGTGATCGCCGCGGCGCGTCCGGCCAGACGGTTCAACAGCGTCGATTTGCCGACATTCGGTTTCCCGACAATCGCCACTTCGAACCCGGACCGGATACGTTCGGCGGCACCCGCACCGTCAATCTGCTGCAACATGTCCTGCCGGACGGCTTGGACCAATCCGCGCACCTCTGGCGTCACATCCACAGGCACATCTTCGTCAACGAAATCAATGGTCGCTTCGATCAGTGCACCTGCCCTGATCAGCTTTACCCGCCAGGCATCCGCAAGTTGTCCCAGATCGCCCGCAAAAACACGCAGGGCCTGGCGTCGCTGGGCCTCAGTCTCTGCGACGATCAGATCGGCCAGACCCTCGACCTGCGCCAGATCAAGCCGGCCATTGTCCAGCGCACGGCGGGTAAATTCTCCCGCCTCTGCCCGCCGCGCGCCAAGGGATGCCAGCCTGTCTGACACCGCAGCGACAATCGCGATGCTGCCATGCAGGTGAAGTTCGACCACATCCTCACCGGTAAAGCTGCGGCCATTCGGGAACGCCAGCACCAATGCGACATCCAGCAGCGTGCCATCAGCACCGTGCAGCGGCCTGACACCCCGCACGGGCGGCACGTCGGACATCATCCCTGCCGCAATCGTCAGGGCATCGGGACCAGAGATCCGTAAAACCGAAACGCCCGCCCGGCCGGGGGCCGAGGCGAGCGCATAGATCGTATCCATCATCTAACCTACTGTCAGGAAACAGAAATCAGCTATTCATCGAATCAAAGAAATCGGCGTTTGTTTTCGTCTGCTTCAACTTCCCGATCAGGAATTCGATGGCATCCGTGGTGCCCATCGGGTTCAGGATGCGGCGCAGCACATAGGTTTTCGCCAGATCGCCTTTTTCCACCAGCAGTTCTTCCTTGCGGGTGCCGGATTTCAGGATGTCCATCGCCGGGAAAACACGCTTGTCCGCGACCTTCCGATCCAGCACGATTTCAGAGTTGCCGGTCCCTTTGAATTCTTCAAAGATCACTTCGTCCATCCGGCTGCCGGTATCGATCAGCGCAGTGGCGATGATCGTGAGGGACCCGCCTTCTTCGATATTGCGGGCGGCACCAAAGAACCGTTTCGGCCGTTGCAGCGCATTGGCGTCCACACCACCGGTCAGAACCTTGCCCGACGACGGGACGGTGGTGTTGAACGCGCGGCCAAGACGGGTGATCGAATCAAGCAGGATCACGACGTCGCGTTTATGTTCGACAAGGCGCTTGGCCTTTTCGATCACCATCTCGGACACGGCGACGTGGCGGGTGGCGGGTTCGTCAAAGGTGGACGAGACGACCTCCCCTTTCACGCTGCGCTGCATGTCGGTGACTTCTTCGGGGCGTTCGTCGATCAGCAGGACGATCAGATAAATCTCCGGGTGGTTCTTCTCGATCGAATGGGCAATGTTCTGCAACAACACGGTTTTACCGGTGCGCGGCGGTGCGACGATCAGTGACCGTTGGCCTTTGCCGATGGGTGACACAAGGTCGATGATCCGCGCAGACCGGTCTTTCTTGTCGTGTTCGCTGTCGACTTCCATCTTCAACCGCTCGTCCGGATAAAGCGGTGTCAGGTTTTCAAAGGCAACCTTGTGCTTGGTCTTTTCGGGGTCTTCGAAATTGATCTTCTCGACCGTCTTGAGGGCGAAATAGCGTTCGTTATCATTGGGTTCCTTCATGGTCCCTTCGACAGTATCACCGGTGGACAGCGAATACTGGCGGATCATGTCAGGAGAGACGTAGATGTCATCCGGCCCGGGCAGATAGTTCGCTTCTGGCGACCGCAGGAACCCGAATCCGTCCTGCAACACTTCCAGCACGCCATCGCCGCCGATCAGCCATTCTTCGTCCGCGCGTTCGCGCAGGATGGCGAACATCATGTCGCCTTTGCGCATGGTCGATGCGTTTTCGATTTCCAGCTCTTCCGCCATCGACAACAGGTCTTTGGGGCTTTGCGCTTTGAGATCGGCAAGGTTCAGGCGGTGTTCGGACATGTGTCAGGTTCCAGACGCCCCACAGGGCGCATCACAAAAGGTCAGATCGGGAAGGCGCAGATGGTCCCGGACGGGCCGCGCCTGATGCTGTTAGGCGACAGACCGGGTAAAGTCAACGCAGCTTGGCTTTGCCTAGAACGGTTTCACGATGACAGCGACGACAGCGACGACCATCAGAACCGTCGGCACCTCGTTCGCCATGCGGTAATGGCGGCCACTGCGCGTGTTGCGGCCAGCGGCGAAATCCTTGCGCCTTGCGGCCATCCACATATGCGCGGCGGTCATCGCCACCACAGCACCCAGTTTTGCCCATCCCCAGACCGTGCCGAAATCCAACCCCCCCATCCCGATCATCAGCAGACCGCAAATCCATGCCACAATCATCGAGGGGTTCATGATCAGGCGCAGCAGCTTTTGTTCCATGATCTGAAAGGTCTGGTCCAACTCGGACCCCGCCTTGGCGCGTTCCGCGTGATAGACGAACAGGCGCGGCAGATAGAACAACCCGGCCATCCAGGCGATGACAGCCATCACATGCAATGCCTTGATCCACGTGTAATATGGAAACAGCCAGTCCATCGGTTTATCCCCCTGCCGGTGCCTGCCTTCTTTAAAGAATAAAGAGAGAAAGAAAAGATGATGATGATTTAGATGGGCCGGGAATCTGGGGATCAAATTTTGATGCGCAGCTTTATCCCCAGCCTACTTGATCGAAGGGAACATGAACGCGTCATTAAATTTTGAAAGAAGTATAATGGTATCAGTATGTTGACATTTAGCCGACAGTCTTGTTTACCGCTTCTTTACACTTGACTCGCACCCAGTCGGGCTTTTGCACACAGCCCTGACTTGTCCCATCCCCAGGTTAACAACCTGTTCATCTTTATGAATTTCATCCACTGCTCCACGGTGGGCTTGCCGGATGATCATAAATGCCGCAGATCAGGACACATGCCATGCCCATCTTTTACACCCGGTTATCCACATGCCTGACCGCCTGATCCTTGCCAGCGGATCGGCGATCCGTGCCAGTCTGTTGCAGCAGGCCGGGGTCACCTTTGACACCGTCATCGCGCGCATCGACGAAGACGCGGTCAAGGCCGCACTGCTGGCCGAAGGTGCCACACCCCGCGATCTGGCCGATACCCTGGCAGAGATGAAGGCCGCGAAGGTTGCATCGAAACATCCCGACGCCATGGTGCTGGGCTGCGATCAGGTTCTGGCCATCGGCACCGACATCCTGTCGAAACCCGACACGCCGCAGGATGCCATTGCACAGTTGCACCGCCTGCGTGGCCAGACGCACCAATTGCTGTCCGCGGCGGTGATTTACGCCGAAGGGCGGCCGCAATGGCGGCATGTGGGTGTCGCCCGCCTGCACATGCGCGATGCCAGCGACGCCTATATCGCCGGTTACGTCGCCCGGAACTGGCATGACATCCGCCACAGTGTCGGTGCCTATCAGCTGGAAAAAGAAGGGGTGCGGCTGTTTCACCGCATCGAAGGCGATTATTTCACAATCCTCGGTCTGCCGATGCTGGAGATATTGTCATATCTGACATTGCGGGGAACACTGGACGGATGACACGCCCTGATATCCCCCTTGCCGGTGTGATCGGCAACCCGATCGGTCATTCGCGGTCGCCCCTGATGCACAAGCACTGGTTGCGCCGCTATGGGCTGCGCGGTGATTATGTGCCGCTGCATGTGGCGGAGCGTGATCTGGAAACCGTGATCCGCACCCTGCCCCGCATGGGTTTTGTCGGCGCGAACGTGACGCTGCCGCATAAATCCGCCGTGATGCGGTTTGCGGATCATCTGTCGGACCGGGCGATTCTGATCGGCGCGGCAAATACCCTGATTTTCCGCGATGATGGCACGATCCACGCGGACAATACCGATGGCTACGGGTTCATGGCCAATGTGCGTGCGGGTGCGCCGGACTGGAACCCCCGGTCCGGCCCTGCGGTCGTGCTGGGTGCGGGTGGCGCGGCGCGCGCGATCATCGTCGCCTTGGCCGATGCCGGGGTGCCGCAGATCCTGCTGTCCAACCGCACCCGCGCCAAGGCAGAGGCATTGCGGGCGGAATTCGGCCAGCGGGTGACGGTCGTGGACTGGGTCCAGATCGGCACCGTGCTGGATCAGGCCGATATCATGATCAACACTACGTCCCTTGGCATGACCGGGCAACCGGACCTGCGTATCCCGCTGGACGGTCTGCGCCCGGGCACTGTCGTTACGGATATTGTCTATAGTCCGTTGCAGACCAGTCTGTTGCAGCGGGCGCATGAACTGGGCTGCGTTACGGTCGACGGGTTGGGGATGTTGCTGCATCAGGGTGTGCCGGGGTTCGAGCGTTGGTTCGGTCGGCGGCCAGAGGTGGATGACGCCTTGCGCACCGCTGTTCTCGCATGACCCATCTGCTGGGTCTGACCGGGTCGATCGGTATGGGCAAAAGCACGACCGCCGCCATGTTTCGCGATGCGGGGGTTCCAGTCTGGGATGCGGATGCGACGGTGCATCGGTTGTATGACACAGGCGGGGCCGCCGTCCCTGCCATTGCCGCTGCCTTTCCCGCTGCGGTCAGCGAGGATAAGGTGTCACGCCCTGCCCTGAACGCGGTTCTGGCGGCTGATCCCGGTGCCTTGCAGGTGCTGGAACGCATCGTGCATCCCTTGGTCAAGGCGGACCGCGATGCCTTTGTCGCGGAACACGGTGGCGGGCTGGTGGTGCTGGATATCCCGCTGTTGTTCGAAACGGGTGCCGATGGCTGGCTGGATACGGTGCTGGTGGTGTCTACCCCGCCCGATGTGCAGGCCGCGCGGGTCTTGGCGCGCCCGGACATGACGCAGGACAGGTTTGACATGATCCTGTCCCGCCAGATGCCGGACGCTGAAAAACGCGCCGCTGCGGATGTGGTTATTGAAACGCTGACACTGGACGCCACGCGCCGTGCCGTGCACAACCTGATCTTCGATCTGACGGGGAAACATCATGCGTGAAATCGTTCTCGACACTGAAACCACTGGATTCGAGCCTGATGACGGCGACCGGATCGTGGAAATCGGTGCGGTTGAACTGGTCAATCACATGCCCACCGGGCGGACCTATCACCAATATATCAACCCGCAGCGGTCAATGCCCCAGGGCGCATTCGAGGTGCACGGCCTTGGCGATGAATTCCTGCGGTCCAAGCCGGTGTTTGCCGCCATCGCACAGGATTTTCTGGATTTCATCGGCAGCGATGCAAAGCTGGTGATCCACAACGCTGCCTTTGACATGAAATTTCTGAACGCCGAACTGGGCTGGGTGAAAAAACCGCTGATCGCGGCAGACCGGGCGCTGGATACGCTGGCGATTGCGCGGCGCAGATTTCCCGGATCGCCCGCGTCGCTGGACGCCCTGTGTCGCCGATTTGGGATCAACAACGACGCCCGCACCCTGCACGGCGCGCTGCTGGACAGTGAAATTCTGGCAGAGGTTTATCTGGAACTGATCGGCGGGCGACAGCCGGATTTCGGTCTGTCCACGGCGGGTCAAACGGACGCTGCATCGGCCAAGACCGCATGGCGCGCACTGCCCCGGTCCACACCCTTGCCCAGCCGCCTGTCCGAACAAGAGGCCGCCGCCCATGCGTCATTTGTCGAAACGCTGGGCGACGGCGCTGTCTGGAAACGGTTTGGTTAGTTAACCGGCTGGTCCTGCTGCGCTTTTTTCTGCGCTTCGATCTGGGCTGCAAGTTTCGCGCGATACAGGGCGACATAGTCGAACTGTTCCAGATTCAACGACTGAAACCCGCCTTCGCGCGTCAGGTCAGCGACCAGTTTGCGCACATAGGGGAACATCAGGCGCGGACATTCGATCATCAGATAGGGGCCCATCTGATCGTCCGGCACGCCGCTGATCTGGAACACACCCGCATAGTCCAGTTCCAGAACGAACAGGGTTTCGCCTTTTTCCTTGGTCTTGCTGGTGATGTTCAGCTTTGTCATCACCTCGAACTGACCTTCGGCACCGCGCTTGCGGGCATCCACATCGACGCGCGCCTGAATGTCGGGGGTCGCGTCGCCGCTGATCCCCTTTTGCGCAAGGATATTTTCAAACGACATGTCGCGCACATACTGGGCCACGATCCGGTTGGTGATCTGAACCGGCTGTGCAGGCGCTGCGGCGCCATTGGTGTCTGTCGTGTCTGTGATGTCATCGGCCATGATACGTTCCCTCAATTCCTGTCGCGTGCCGTCATAGCAGGCGTGGTGCCCATGCTCAATGCCGGGTCCAGCCGGATGGGCCGTGGGTCGGCTTTTGCGCGGGGTCGATCGTCTCGAACTCTGCGTCGATGACGCGGTCGTCGGGGGCAGGGCGTTGCGCCGGGCGCGCGGTCGGATCAGCCCGAGGATGAGCCTGCGAACCCATGTCGAACTGCGCGAAGCGCACCCGCGCCTTGATCGCGCGGAACACGCGGGACCGCACGGCGGGGATCAGCAGGGCAAATCCGCAGGCATCGGTGAAAAACCCAGGTGTCAGCAAAAGCGCACCGGCAAACAGGATCATCGCCCCGTTTGCCAAGGGTTCTGCCGGGTCCTGCAAGGTGGAAAAGGATTGCCGCAGGCGGCCCAGTTCCGCCGCACCCTGCGTCCGCACCAGCCAACTGCCAAGGATCGCCGTCAGCAGCACGATCAACAGGGTGGGCCACAGCCCGATCAACCCGCCGACCTGTATGAACAGGGCGATTTCGATCAAGGGCACGGCCACAAAGGCAAGAAGCAGGCGCATATCGGGTCCTTTGGTCACGGGATGCGGTGGCAAGGTGGACTTGGACCGCACTGGACCCTACATAAGAACGATCATGACGGTTACCAGCCGCGCCGAAAGAGGATATTATGAACGCACCCATCATCCAGCTGCTCGTTTTGGCAGGAATCGCGATTTTCCTGATATTGCGGCTGCGCGGCGTGCTAGGCACCCGCGAAGGGTTCGAGAAACCGCCCGTTCCCTTGGATCAGGCCCGGCCTGATACCCAGCGCCGCGATTTCGAAGTTATCGAAGGCGGCCCTGACCGCGACATCACCGATCACGCCGTCGAAGGCAGCGACACGGCACAGGCCCTGACCGCGATGAAACGGATTGATCCGTCTTTCAACGTGACGCAGTTCCTGACGGGTGCGCGGTCCGCCTATGAAATGATCCTGATCGCCTTCGAGCATGGCGACCTTGATTCCGTGAAGGATTTCATCTCTCCCGAGGTGTATGACGCCTTTGAACAGGTCGTGCATCAGCGCGCCGATCAGGGTCTGACGATCAAGGCGACCTTTGTCGGGATCAGCGATCTGGGCCTGAAGGAAGCGACGTTCGATCCGCAGACCAGAGAGGCCGAAGTGACCGTGAAGTTCACGGGAGAGCTGAACTATGTGGTCCGCGATCAGGCCGGCGACATCGTCGACGGTGATCCGAACGCGATCAAGCGGCAAAAGGACGTCTGGACCTTTGCCCGTGTGATGGACAGCGCCGATCCGAACTGGCGGCTTGTTGCCACCGGCGAATGATCGGTGCGCTGGGGCGGGCGGCCTGCGTGGCCCTTGGATTGACGGGGGCCGCC
>JBBREW010000092.1:0-8613 GCA_038225335.1 Rhodobacterales bacterium | reverse complement strand
AAGTCACTGATGGGCGAGGTGCTGTGGGAAAAGGTGCTGATCGACGCCCCGTTAGAAGTGGCTTTTGAACGCGCCCGCACCCGGCGCACGTCGCTGTTCATCAATGATGTCGATGTCGGATCAGGCATGCGGGCCCCGCAGCATTGCAACATTCAGTTCGCACCGTTGAGCGGCAAGGACGACATCATGATCATGATGATCAGCCCTCAGCAGATCGTCAGCCGCCTGAACCACAACGCGATGTCGGGCAAGGCCGCGCGGTCCGCGATCGGCATGGCTGAAATGCTGGCCCATGAAATCAAGAACCCGCTGGCAGGCATCACCGGGGCAGCGCAATTGCTGTCGATGGGCCTTAGCCCGGCGGATCAGGAATTGACCGATCTGATCGTGGTTGAATCCCGCCGCATCGTCAAATTGCTGGAACAGGTCGAACAGTTCGGTAACCTGCGGCCGCCGCTGCGCAAATCCATGAATATCCATGACACCCTTGACCGGGCGCGCCAATCGGCGGCGGTCGGTTTCGGCGCGCATATGATGTTTCTGACCGACTACGATCCATCGCTGCCACGCGCGCTCGCTGATGCGGACCAGTTGCAGCAGGTGTTTCTGAACCTGCTGAAGAACGCGGCAGAGGCAGGTGGCCCCGGCGGCACGATCCGCCTGCGGACGTTTTACGATGCGGCCCTGCGGGTCCGGCAGGCGGACGGCACGCAGGCCCGTCTGCCCTTGCAGATCGAGATCATCGACGACGGTCCCGGACTGCCCCCCGATATCGCCGCCGATGTGTTCGAACCCTTCGTATCCGGCCGCGACAACGGCACCGGCCTTGGCCTCGCGCTGGTCAGCAAGCTGATGCACGACGGTGGCGGTTGGATCACGGTGGACTCTGTGCCCGGGCGCACGTTGTTCCGCCTGTCACTGCCGCTTGCTGAAACCCAAGATGACGGAGACAACTGATGGATGGCACGGTTCTGGTTGCGGACGATGACCGCACGATCCGCACGGTTCTGACGCAGGCGCTGACGCGGGCGGGCTGCAAGGTCCATGCCACATCCAGCCTTGTGACCTTGATGCGCTGGGTGGACGAAGGCAAAGGTGATCTGGTGATCTCTGACGTCATCATGCCCGACGGCAACGGTCTGGAACAATTGCCATTGATCGCAAAGGCGCGGCCCGGCCTGCCGGTAATCGTCATTTCGGCCCAGAACACCATCATGACGGCGATTCAGGCGACAGAGGCGGACGCCTATGATTACCTGCCAAAACCCTTTGATCTGCCCGATCTGATGAAACGTGCGGCCCGCGCGCTGGAGGTGAAGCGGCACGCAACGACGCAGCCCCGACCCGCATCGGCCCGGACGGATTCACCCTCTGACCTGCCCTTGGTCGGGCGAACGCCCGCGATGCAGACACTGTACCGGCTTGTGGCGCGTGTGATGAACACCGCGCTGCCCGTGCTGATCACGGGGGAATCCGGCACCGGGAAATCCCTGATCGCCCGCGCCGTGCACGATTTTTCCGACCGCCGGTCGTTGCCCTTTGTCACCGCGACATCCGCCGATCTGGAGGGCATGGACGGTCCGTCCACGGTCCTTGCAAAGGCCAAGGGCGGCACGATCCTGTTCGACGAAGTCGGCGATCTTGATACGCTGGCGCAGGCCCGGATCGTGCGTCTGCTGGACAGCCTTGGCGATCATGCGCCCCGGATCATGGCCACGTCACAAGGCCAGCTGGGGCATCTGATCGATTCCGGCAAATTCCGTGACGATCTGTTCTATCGCCTGTCCGGTGTGTCGATTGCGGTGCCGTCCCTGCGCGAACGGGTAGACGATATTCCGTTGCTGGCGGATCATTTCCTGCGGGCGGCGGAACGCGACGGCGCGGTCCTGCGGCAGTTGGCACCGGGTGCGATGGACATGGTGCGCGCCTATAACTGGCCCGGCAATGTGCGCCAGCTGGAAAACACGATCCG
Source organism: Rhodobacterales bacterium (assembly GCA_038225335.1). Taxonomy (GTDB): domain Bacteria; phylum Pseudomonadota; class Alphaproteobacteria; order Rhodobacterales; family Rhodobacteraceae; genus Loktanella. The sequence continues at coordinate 6,641 of JBBREW010000092.1, read as the reverse complement.
CCGTCTGGTGTTCACAGCCGCCGCAGACGAGATCACCCGCGCAGAGGTTGACGCCGTTTTGGGCAATCAGCCGGCCATGGAACCGCTGCGGGGCGGCGGCGACGGCGAAAAGCTGTCCTTGTCCGTCGCACGGCACCTGCAACGCTATTTCGATCTGCACGGCGGGGCCTTGCCGCCACCGGGTTTGTACAACCGCATCCTGCGCGAGGTAGAAGCACCGCTGATCGAGATCGCGCTGGATGCGACCGGCGGAAATCAGGCAAAATGCGCTGATTTGCTTGGTATTAACCGCAACACCCTCAGAAAGAAGATCACCGACCTCGATATCCGCGTGACACGCCGCCGCAAATTGATGTAAAACCGCAACATAAACGTGGCCCCACGGTGACAACCCGCGGCAGGACCACATAATATGGCGGTAACGGCGGGGTCACACCCGTCATTGTGACAGGGCGAAGCGCGTGCAGCGTTCCCTATTGGGTATGGATTTCCAGCGGCTTGCCCGTTGGCGGCGGCAACGTGCCGTTCAGAATGCACTGACCATCGGTCTGGTCGTGCTGGGTCCTGTGCTGACCGTATTGACCTTTATCATTCTGGGCGGGCCGCTGGATCGCGGGTCATCGTCGCCTTTGCTGCGGCTCGTGCTGCTGGCGGATCTTGTCTATGTCATCATCGTGGCGGGGCTGGTCATCCAGCGCGTGACCTCAATGATCGTGGCGCGGCGCAACCGGTCTGCGGGATCGCGCCTGCACTTGCGCCTGACTGGGGTCTTTGTTGCGCTGGCGCTGATCCCGACCGTGCTTGTGGCCGTGTTTGCCGTCCTGTCGATCAATCTGGGCTTTGAAGGGTGGTTTTCCGAACGGGTGCAGAACGTGCTTGGCACATCGCTTGCGACCGCACAGGCCTATGACGCCGAAGAACGGTCAGAGCTGCTGCGCGACGGAAATGCGCTGGCCGCCTATCTGGACACGGAACGGCAAACCAACTTTTTCATGAATGATGGTGATGTGCGGCAGGCGATTGCCGTCGTTCAGAACCAACTGGACCGCGGATTGTCAGAGGTGTTTTTTCTGAACGGGGCAGGCGAGATCATGACCCGCGGTGCGCGGTCCTATGATTTCAATTATGAACGACCTGACCCTGCGGATTTCTTTACCGCCGATGAACGCGGGTTCGCCGTGATCGAGGATGGCGCGAACAACGAATTTCGCGCCCTGATCGCGATGCCGGCTTTTCAGGACCGCTATATCTATGTGACGCGGCCTGTGGACGGGCAAATCCTGTCGCTGCTGGACGATACAGAAGCGACGGTTGCCTTGTACGAACAGCTGGAACGGGATCGCGGCCAGTTGCTGTTTCAATTCGGGTTTCTTTATCTGGGGTTCGCCCTGATCCTGATCCTTGCGGCGACATGGCTGGGTTTGCAGTTCGCGGAACGCCTGTCGCGCCCGGTGGGGCGGTTGGTGACCGCGTCCCAGCGGGTCGGTGCGGGTGATCTGGATGTCCGCGTGATCGAGGATGACGGCGACGACGAAATCAGCCAGTTGGGCCATTATTTCAATCAGATGACCAGCCGCCTGAAAGGCCAGCGCGACGATCTGATGGACAGCAACCGGTTGTTTGATTCCGTGCTCAGTTCCGTGACATCGGGTGTGGTGGGGCTGGATGCCTCTGGTCGGATTGCGTTTTTGAACCCTTCTGCGGCGCGGCTTTTGTCGGTGGGTCAGGGGGCTGCTGCGGCGACGGCACTGGCCGTGGCGGTGCCTGAATTTGCGCCGTTGTTCGACCGCCTGCGCCGCGAAGGCCGCGCCGTGGTGCAGGAACAGGTCAACCTGATCCGGGATGGATCACAGGAAAGCCTGCTGGTGCGCATGGCGCCGCGCAACGGCACCGACGGCACCCTTGATGGCTATGTGGTCGCCTTTGACGACGTGACCGATCTGGTCAGCGCCCAGCGGATGGCCGCTTGGGGTGATGTGGCGCGCCGGATCGCCCACGAGATCAAGAACCCGCTGACGCCGATCCAGCTGTCCGCCGAACGCATCAAACGCAAATTCGCGGCAGAGGTCAGCGACAGTGAAAAGCTGGTGCAGATGACCGATGTGATCGTGCGGCAAACCAATGACCTGCGCCGGATCGTGGACGAGTTTTCCAAATTCGCACGCATGCCCGAACCCGAATTGGCGCAAAGCGATCTGGCGGTGCTGCTGCGTGATGCGGTGATCCTGCAAGAAGCCGGTCAACCGACCGTCGCCTTTGTCACCGATCTGCCCGACGCACCTGTGCTGGCCGATCTGGACGCGACGATGATCGGTCAAGCCTTGAACAATCTGATCAAGAACGCAGGCGAAGCGATTGAAACGCTTCAGGAACGTGACGGGCCTGATGCGGTCGATCCGCAGATCAGGCTGGCGCTGTCCTGCACGGCGACGCAGGCGCGCATCACGGTGTCCGACAATGGCATCGGCCTGCCAGAGGATCGCGCCCGCCTGTTCGAACCCTATGTCACGACACGCGACAAGGGCACCGGATTGGGTCTGCCGATCGTGCGCAAGATCATCGAAGAACACGGCGGGACCCTGCAACTGTCTGATGCAGTGCCCTTTGACGACACAGGCCGCCGCGGCGCCTGCGCGACCATTCTACTGCCGCTGTCCCCGATCGGGGTTGCGGCCAACAAAATTCCAGCATGAGGTTTTGACCATGGGCGACATTCTGATCACCGACGACGAACGCGATATTCGGGAACTGATTGGCGATATATTGCAGGACGAAGGGTTTGAAACCCGGCTTGCGGCCAATTCCGAACAATGCATGAGCGCGATTGCAAAGCAAAAACCGGCGCTGATGATCCTTGATATCTGGCTGAAAGACAGCGGGATGGACGGCATCGACATCCTGAAGGCCGTCAAGCGCGATCACCCGGACATTCCCATCGTGATCATTTCCGGTCATGGCAACATCGAAATTGCCGTCGCCGCGATCAAGCAGGGTGCTTATGATTTCATCGAAAAGCCTTTCAATATCGACCAGTTGATGGTCGTGATCCGCCGGGCGATGGAAACCAGTCGCCTGCGGCGCGAAAATGTCGAACTCAAACGCGGTGACAGCGCGCCTGCGGATATGCTGGGCGACAGCGCCGCCTTTCGCAGTCTGAAATCGCAGCTCGACAAGGTGACGAAATCGAACGGGCGGATCATGCTGACCGGACCTGCGGGTGCGGGCAAGGAAATCGCGGCCCGCTATATCCATGCCCATTCCGCGCGGATGCAGTCGCCCTTCGTAACGGTCAATTCGGCCAGCGTCGCCCCCGACCGGATGGAAGAAGTGTTGTTCGGGCGTGAAATCCCCGGACACGGGATCGAAAAAGGTCTGCTGGAACAGGCCCATGGCGGCGTCATCTATCTGGACGAGGTAGCGGACATGCCGCTTGGCACCCAGACAAAGATGCTGCGTGTGCTGGTGGATCAGTCCTTCCAACGGGTCGGGGGCACGGAAAAAGTGCAGGTCGATCTGCGGTTCGTATCCTCGACCAACCGCGATCTGCCGACGGAAATCGCGGCCGGGCGGTTCCGGCAAGAGCTGTTTCACCGCCTGAACGTGGTCCCGATCGCGGTCCCAAGTCTGGAAGAACGGCGCGAGGATATTCCCCTGCTGGCCGATCATTTCATCGCCGTTCTGAACCGGACTCAGGGCTTGCCGTTACGCAGCCTTGCCGATGATGCCCGCGCGCTGCTGCAAACGATGCTGTGGCCCGGCAATGTGCGTCAGTTGAAGAATGTCGTGGAACGCGTTCTGATCCTTGGGGATTCCGGTGGTCCGATTTCTGCGCGCGAATTGCCGTCCGCCGAAGAATCCCCTGCCGGTGAAGGCCGGATCGTGCTGTCGGGGGGCCTTGCCACGCTCCCCCTGCGCGAAGCGCGCGAATTGTTCGAGAGGGAATATCTGCTGACGCAGATCAACCGGTTCGGTGGCAACATCAGCCGCACCGCGTCCTTTGTGGGCATGGAACGCAGTGCGTTGCACCGGAAACTGAAATCGCTTGGCGTGGCCACGGCCAACAAGGCCGGCTCGCGCATCGCCTATGTCGAAGAAGACAGCTGATCCAGTGGTGGAATTGACGACCCCGCGACGCTCTGTCACGAGGAGAGGCGGTGTCAGGAGAGCGAACCCATGAAGGTCATTATCTGTGGCGCAGGTCAGGTCGGCTGGCAGATTGCACGCCATCTGGCCGGTGAACGCAACGATGTGACGATCGTGGACAGCGATTCAGAACTGGTGCGCCGCGCGACCGATGCCCTCGATGTGCAGGGCATTTCCGGTTTTGCCAGCTATCCCGACGTGCTGGAACGGGCGGGTGCGCGGGACGCGGACATGATCATCGCCGCCACCCATTCCGACGAGGTCAACATGGTGACCTGTCAGGTCGCCCATTCCGTGTTCGGGATCAGACGCAAGATCGCCCGTCTGCGCGCGCAGAACTATCTTGATGTAATGTATTCCGACCTGTTCCGCCGCGAACATTTGCCGATTGATGTGGTCATCAGCCCCGAAAAGGAAGTGGCAGAAGCCGCCCTGCAGCGGCTTGCGTCACCGCAGGCTTTTGATACCGAGAGTTTTCTGGATGGGCGCGGCACCTTGATGGGCATCACGATTGATGCGGACTGCCCGGTGATCAATACGCCGCTGCGGCAGTTGACCGACTTGTTTTCGACCTTGCGGGCGGTCGTTGTGGGGATCCGGCGGGACGGGGCCCTGTTCGCGCCAACAGCCAAGGATCAGGTTTTCGCCGGGGATGATGCCTATATCTTTGTCCATACGGACGACATCGGCCGGACCCTTGAAATCTTTGGTAAAGTGCAGACCAAACAGGAACGTATCGTCATCATTGGCGGCGGGAACGTTGGTCGTGCGGTTGCCCTTGCCCTTGAACGGCGGTCCGACAAGTTGCGGGTGCGGATGATCGAACGGTCGCGCAGCGTGGCAGAAGATGCCGCAGACACCCTTGACCGCACCATCGTTCTGCACGGCGACGGTCTGGATTCCGCTTTGCTGGACGAGGCTGGGATCACCTCTGCCGACGCGGTTCTGGTGGTGACCGACGACGACAAGACCAACCTGCTTGCCTCTGTCCGGGCCAAGGAAATGGGCTGTCGCATGGCGATCTGTCTGGTCAACGACCCGACACTGGTGCCGCTGATGGGGCCGTTGAACATCGACGCCTGGATCAATCCGCGGTCCACCACGGTGTCGTCTATCCTGCGCCATGTGCGCCATGGCCGGGTCCGTGGCGTCTATTCCATCGGCGACGCCGAAGCAGAGATGATAGAGGCGCAGGTGCTGCGCACCTCGCCGATTGCCGGACAGAAGATCCGCGATGTGGCCTTTCCGGAAGGTGTTCTTGTCGGCGGATTGATGAAGGCAGACAAGCTGGTGAAGCCGACCGCAGAGACGCGAATCGAGGAAGGCGACGTCATCGTGATCTTTGCCATGGCCGACGATGTGCCAGAGGTGGAACGCCTGCTTCAGGTCTCGATCGACTTTTTCTGATGCGGACGCTGAAATCCCTCCCGTTTTTCGTGCTGTTGATGGGGGTCGGTGCGCTGGCCATGCTGATCCCCGCCGTGCACGGGTGGGTGTTGCGGGATTTCGCGACGATGCGGGCATTCTTTTACGGTGCTGTGCTGTTCAGCCTGCTGACCGGACTTGTCGCCCTTGCAACCAACGGGCGGTTGCCCAAATCCGCGGCCCGCAGCCAGCTTTTGACGTTGCTTCTGGCCTTCAGTGTGCTGCCTTTGATGTTCGCGGTGCCGTTTCAGGAAGCAGGGCGCAACATCACTTTTCTGGATGCCTGGTTTGAAATGGTCAGCAGTTTCACAACGACCGGGGCAACCTTGTATGAAAATGTCGGCCGCCTGCGGCCATCGCTGCATCTGTGGCGGGCCACTGTCGGCTGGCTGGGCGGGTTGCTGGTCTGGGTCATGGCGGTGGCCGTCTTCGCCCCCATGAACCTTGGCGGGTTCGAGGTCCGCGCGGCTGCCGGCAAAGCGCAGGTGCGGGCAGGGACCTATGCCCAGATCGGCCAGACAGCACAGGTGCAGGACCGACTGTTCCGGTCGGCAGCGACCCTTGTTCCGATCTATGCCGGGCTGACCTTTGTGCTGTGGATCGGGCTGATCCTGCTGGGCGAAATTCCCTATATCGCGCTGTGTCATGCGATGGCGGTGCTGTCCACATCCGGTATTTCCCCGATTGGCGGCGTGTACTACGCCCTGTCCGGTTTCTGGGGAGAGGTGCTGGTTTTCACCTTTTTCATCTTTGCGATTTCCCGACTGACCTTTTCGCGGGGCACCTTTGGCGACAGCGACAGCCGCCTGTTCCGTGACCCCGAAATCAAACTGGCGGCGGGATTGATTGCGGCCACGACGCTGATGCTGTTCCTGCGTCACTACCTTGGCACTATCGAAGACGGCACGCGCACCACATGGGCCAGCCTGTTTGCCTCAATCTGGGGGAGCCTGTTCACGGTCACATCCTTTCTGACCACAACCGGTTTCGAATCGCGGTATTGGGAAGGTGCCGCCCGATGGTCACGGCTGGAAACGCCGGGCCTGTTTCTGGTCGGGATGGCGCTGATCGGT
>JBBREW010000091.1:0-8616 GCA_038225335.1 Rhodobacterales bacterium | reverse complement strand
GTAGCCGGGGTCAGAGCCTATGTTGTCCAGCCCCAGGGCGCGGCACAGCGCCACGAACTGTCGGTCATTGCCGCAGGCGATGATCAGATGCCCGTCGGCGGCTGGAAACACCTGATAGGGCACGATATTGGGATGGGTATTACCGATGCGCCGGGGTGACAGCCCGCCCAGCAGATGATTGGCCGCCTGATTGGCCAGCACGCCAACCGCGCAATCCATCAAGGCCACATCGACCTGCTGGCCCCGCCCGGTCCGCACCCGTTCCGCCAGCGCGGCCTGCACCCCGATGACCCCGTAAAGCCCGGTGAAAATGTCGATCCACGCGATGCCGACCTTCTGCGGCTCTCCATCCGCTGCACCTGTCAGGTCCATGACACCGGACATGCCCTGGATCATGAAATCATAACCCGGTTCCTTGGCCCGCGGGCCGTCCTGCCCGAACCCGGTGACCGAGGCATAGACAAGCGCCGGATGCAGGTCCCGCAGGCTGTCGTAATCAAGGCCAAAGCGACGCAGACCGCCGACCTTGAAATTCTCGATCACCACATCGGCCTTGGCGATCAGGGCTTTGACCCGCGCCAGATCATCCGCATCGGTGAAATCGCAGATCACTGAGGTTTTTCCGCGGTTCGCCGCATGAAAATAGGCGGCGACCCGTTCCGATCCGCCTGACGGCAAGGGACGGTCGATAAAGGGCGGCCCCCAGTGGCGGGTATCGTCGCCACCGGGGCTTTCGACCTTGATGACCTCTGCCCCCAGATCGGCCAGCGTCTGCCCGATCCAGGGGCCAGCCAGCACGCGGGCCAGTTCCACGACCTTCAGGCCGCGCAGGGGTGCATCATCCAAAGGCGGCAATCCCGGTCTGCGCGCGCCCAAGGATCAGGGCATGCACGTCATGGGTGCCCTCATAGGTGTTCACGGTTTCCAGATTTTGCGCATGACGCATGACGTGATAGCCGATCTGGATGCCGTTGCCGCCGTGCATGTCGCGGGCGTTGCGGGCAATATCAAGCGCCTTGCCACAGTTGTTGCGCTTGATCATGCTGATCATTTCGGGGGCAAAGCGGTTGTCGTCCAGCAACCGCCCGACCCGCAGACTGGCCTGCAGGCCCAGCGCGATCTCTGTCTGCATGTCAGCCAGTTTCTTCTGATAAAGCTGCGTCGCGGCCAAGGGGCGTCCGAATTGTTTGCGGTCCATCCCGTATTGGTGCGACCGGAACCAGCAATCCTCTGCCGCGCCCATCACACCCCAACTGATGCCATAGCGCGCCCGGTTCAGACAGCCAAAGGGACCACCCATGCCTGCACCCTCTGGCAGCAGGGCATCCTCCGGGACCGCGACATCCTTCATCACGATTTCGCCCGTGACAGAGGCCCGCAGGCTGAGCTTGCCGCCGATCCTGGGCGCGGTCAGGCCGGGCGTTCCCTTGTCCAGAATGAACCCGCGCACCTTGCCGCCATGCGATTCCGACTTGGCCCAGACAACAAAGACGTCAGCGATGGGGGCGTTTGAAATCCACATCTTGGCGCCGTTCAGGACGTATCCATCGGCGGTCTTTTTTGCCACGGTCTTCATCCCGCCGGGATCGGACCCGGCATCGGGTTCGGTCAGGCCGAAACAGCCGATCAGGGTGCCAGCCGCCAGACCAGGCAGGTATTTCGCCCGCTGCGCGTCGGACCCGTAGGCGTAGATCGGAAACATCACGAGGCTGGATTGCACCGACATCATCGACCGATAGCCGCTGTCGATCCGCTCCACCTCTCTGGCGACCAGACCGTAGGCGACATAGGATGCGCCCGACCCGCCGTATTGTTCTGGCACGGTGACACCCAGCAGACCCGCAGCGCCCATTTCGGCAAAGATCGCAGGGTCGGTGTGTTCGTTCAGATAGGCATCCTCGACCCGGGGCAGCAGTTTATCCTGTGCAAAGGCGCGGGCCGCATCGCGGATCATGCGTTCGTCTTCGGTCAGAAGATCATCCAGCAGGAACGGGTCCTGCCAGTGAAAGGACTGGCCCTTGTGATCGGATGGGGACATGCGTCACCTTTTTGATGCAGGAATGATATGAACTGGCGTCACCTTATCCGGTGTCACTTCAAAAAAACATCAATACTATCGCATAAGATCAGTCCCGGAGTGCATGATATGCGACAGCGCCGTTTTCTTCCGCCGATGCCACAACTGCTGGCCTTTGACGCCGTGGTGCGCCACGGGAGCGTGACAGAGGCGGCCCGCGCGCTGGATCTGACCCAGAGCAGCGTCAGCCGCCTGCTGCAAGGATTGGAAGGCCAGCTTGGGACCGCGCTGTTCATCCGCCACCGCCAGCGCCTGACCGTGACCGACGCCGCCCGCGCCTATCATGCGGATATCGCGGCTGCCCTTGATCTGGTGCAGCGCGCCAGTCTGCGGCTGATCGCCAATCCGGGCGGGGGTGCGCTGGCGCTGGCGGTGCTGCCGACCTTTGCCGCCCGCTGGCTGGGGCCGCGGCTGGGGTCGTTTCTGGACGCGCATCCCGGCACCTCTGTCAACCTGTCCACCCGGATCGGCCCCTTTGCGCTGGAACAGGAAGGCTTTGACGCCGCGATCTATTTCGGCACGGACCCGTGGCCCGGCCTGCAGAACATGCGCCTTTTCGGTGAACATCTGACGGCCTGCGCGGCGCCCGACCTTCTGAACCGGCATCCGGTGACCCGCCCGCAGGACATGGACGGTCTGCCGTTGTTGCAGCTGGAATCGCGCAATGGGGCATGGGATGACTGGTTCACCGGGCAATCCGCGCGCCCCCGGCCCGCGACGGGGATGGTCATGGACCAGTTTGCCATGATGATTCAGGTCGCCACTGCGGGGCTGGGGGTGGCCTTGCTGCCGGATTACCTTGCGCGTCCCGAACTGGCAGAAGGCCGCCTGCAAGCGATCCTGCAACCGGCCGTGACCGGACGCGGTGCCTATTGGCTGGCATGGCCGCAGGCCCGCGACAGCCACCAGCCGCTGACCGCCTTTCGGACGTGGATGGCGGGGCAGACGGCCTGATCCCTGTGGCAACACAGCAGACCACCCGCGCGGGCATCACGCTAGGCCAGCACCCGCGCCAACCCGGCCTGCACCAGCTGCATCTGCGGCAGATACAGACCGACAAGGTCCGCAGGATCGGTCTGCACGGCGGCAGCCCCGATGTTCAGGGCCGCCACAGTCTGCCCGCGCACATTCAGCACCGGGACTGCGATCGACCGCAGACCCAGTTCAACCTCTTGATCGATCAGGCAATAGCCCTCGGCGCGCACATCGGCCAAGGCGGCCATGATGGCATCAGGGTCGGTCAGGCTGTGAACCGTGCGGGGTGTCAGGTCCGACCGGTGCAGCACGGCGCGGGCCGCATCGTCGGACAGCATCGCCAGCAGAACCCGCCCCATGCTGGTGCAGTGACAGGGCAGCCGCGATCCGGGCATCAGCCCGATGGACATGACCCGCCGCTGCGCCGCGCGGGCCAGATAGACGATCTCTGTGTCGTCCAGCACCGACAGGCTGCTGGATTGCCCGACCTGATCCGACAGTTGATCCAGCCAGGGTTGCACGATCTGCGCCAAGGGCATGGCCGCCAAGGCCCCCAGCCCCAGCCGCAACACCCGCGGCGTCAGCTTGAAAAACTTGCCGTCGTAATCGGCATAGCCTTCGTGGTGCAGCGTCAGCAGGCACCGCCGGGCGGTGGCCCGGTCCAGATCGGTCAGCCGCGCGACATCGGCGATGGACAGGCGGGACCGGTCCGCGCCAAAGCAGGCGATGACCCGCAGTCCCTTGGCAAAGGCGGCGATGTGGTCTGTGGGGGTGTTCACCATGCGCACAGAATTCGTCACGATGCGAACAAATGTCAAGATGCGCACGCCTCCCCTAGGCACCGGGCGTGACCTGCCCTAACCCTGTCCTACCCAAGCCAGAGGTCAAAGATGGACAAGACAGTCACAACACTGGCCGCAGCCATCGGCGCAATTCCCGACGGGGCCACGGTGATGATCGGTGGTTTCGGTGGATCGGGTGCGCCGATCGAACTGATCCACGCCCTGATCGACCACGGGGCAAAACACCTGACCGTCGTGAACAACAACGCGGGCAACGGGCATGTGGGCCTTGCCGCGCTCATCGCACAAGGCCAAGTGGACAAGCTCATATGTTCTTTCCCCCGTTCCGCCGATCCGCGGGTGTTCACCGACCGTTATCTGGCAGGCAAGATCGAGCTGGAGTTGGTGCCGCAGGGGACGCTGGCGGAGCGCATCCGGGCGGGGGGCGCGGGCATCCCCGCCTTCTATACTCCCACCGGGGCCGGAACCGCGCTGGCCGACGGCAAACCGCAGGACACCTTCGACGGGCGGCTGTATGTGCAGGAACGCGGGCTGAAGGCCGATGTCGCGCTGATCAAGGCGGAACTGGCCGACCCCCACGGCAACCTGACCTACCGCATGGCTGCGCGCAATTTCAACCCGGTCATGGCCATGGCCGCGACCTGCACGATCGTGCAGGCCAGCCGGATCGTGCCCTTGGGGGGGATTGATCCGGAACACGTCATCACACCCGGCATCTTTGTGGATCGCATCGTCGCCGTGGCAAACCCCGCCCAAGAAGAAATGCTGAACCGGGCAGAGGCCAGATACCCATGACCGACATCACCACCCACAGCCTGACCAACGCCCAGATCGCATGGCGCGCGGCGCAGGACATCACCGACGGCGCCTATGTGAACCTTGGCATCGGATTTCCTGAAATGGTCGCCCGGTTTCAGCCCGAGGGGCGGCAGGCCATCTTTCACACCGAAAACGGCGTGCTGGATTTCGGCCAGGCCCCTGCCCCCGGTGCCGAAGACTGGGACTGCATCAACGCAGGCAAAAAGGCCATCACGATCCGTCCCGGCACCGCGTTCTTTGACCACGCCGACAGCTTTGCCATGGTGCGGGGCGGGCATCTGGATGTGGCGATCCTTGGCGCCTTCGAGGTCGCGCAGAACGGCGATCTGGCGAACTGGTCCACCGGACGCGGCGGCGTGCCGGCGGTCGGTGGCGCGATGGATCTGGTGCAAAGTGCGAAACGTGTGGCCGTCGTCACCGACCATGTGACAAAGACAGGCGCGCCAAAGCTGGTCAGCGCCTGCACCTTGCCTCTGACCGGTCTTGGCTGTGTCACGCGGGTCTATACGTCGCTGGCGGTGGTCGATATCGTCGACGGCCATTTCGTGCTGCGCGAACAGGTGCCGGGGCTGTCGCGGGACGCCCTGCAAGCCGTGACCGGCGCGCCGCTGCACACCGACGGCCCTGTTGCCGACCTGATCTGCCCAAAGGAACTGACATGACCGACGCCTATATCTGCGCCTATATCCGCACCCCCATCGGCCGCTTTGGCGGGGCCCTGTCATCCGTGCGCGCCGACGATCTGGGGGCTGTGCCGATCCGGGCCCTGATGGACACCCACGATCTGGACTGGGCGGCGGTGGACGAGGTGATCTATGGCTGCGCCAATCAGGCGGGCGAGGATAACCGCAACGTCGCCCGGATGTCGGGTTTGCTGGCGGGTCTGCCAGAAACGGTCCCCGGCACCACCATGAACCGTCTGTGCGGGTCTGGCATGGACGCGGTCATCACCGCAGCACGCGCCATTAAGGCTGGCGAGATGGATCTGGTGATCGCGGGGGGTGTCGAATCCATGTCGCGGGCGCCGTTTGTCATGCCAAAGGCCACCAGCGCCTTTTCCCGCAGCGCAGAGATCTTTGACACCACCATCGGCTGGCGCTTTGTCAATCCGCTGATGCAATCGCAATACGGCGTCGAGTCCATGCCAGAAACCGGCGAAAACGTCGCTGCGGATTATGGCGTCAGCCGCGCGGATCAGGATGCTTTTGCCGCGCGGTCGCAGGCAAAGGCCGGGGCAGCCTTGGGCAACGGTCGTCTGGCACAGGAGATCACCGCCGTCCGCCTGCCCCAGCGAAAGGGTGATCCGGTTGTCGTGGACACCGACGAACACCCGCGCCCGGACACCACCGCGGCGCAATTGGCAAAATTGCCCACACCCTTCCGCACGGGTGGCACCGTCACCGCCGGCAACGCCAGCGGTGTGAACGACGGGGCGGCGGCGCTGTTGATTGCGTCCGGTGCGGCGGTCAAGACCCATGGCCTGACCCCCTTGGCCCGGATCATGGGCGGGGCCACCGCCGGTGTGCCGCCGCGCATCATGGGCATGGGTCCCCTGCCCGCGTCACAAAAGCTGATGGCACGGCTGGGCCTGACCGCTGCCGATTTCGATGTGATCGAACTGAACGAGGCCTTTGCGTCCCAAGGGCTGGCTGTTCTGCGCGGCCTTGGCATTGCCGACGACGATCCCCGCGTGAACCCGAATGGCGGGGCGATTGCCCTGGGCCATCCGCTGGGGATGTCCGGCGCGCGGATCACCGGCACGGCCGCTTTGGAACTGGTGCTGACGGGCGGACAGCGGGCGCTGGCCACCATGTGCATCGGCGTGGGCCAGGGCATCGCCATCGCGCTGGAACGCGCCTAAAGCGTTGCGGCGCGGGTTATCGCATCGGCAGCAGCGCATCTGACGCCGCAGGCACGCAGAACCCGGTCGCCATCCGGTGGACCCCCGCCCGCGCCGCGAACGCGGGGCGCGCGCCAACCCTTCACCATGGTGCAAGGGTTTGAACATTCACGCCCACAGCAATTTTGCCTGCTGCAATCCAAGCCATATCAGGCAGGACGCCACGCCTGCGACTGAACCCCTGCAACAGCACGCCTTGTGCCAGAAAACGCCTGCAGAATTGACGGCAAGGCCGGATTGCGCTTGGCACTGAACCCTGCCAACGCGTCCTTGAAAAAGCCCTTGCGGGTTTGGCGTTTCACCGCTACTCCAACCAGCGGAGATGTGGCCGAGTGGTCGAAGGCACGCCCCTGCTAAGCGAGTGGGCCCACCAAAAAATCCCTTTTCTGCCAGCATGTTACGCACCCCTCCAGACAAGCCTGTCCAAAACTTGGCCATAATCGATGGACGCGGCCAGAAGCTCGTCAGCCGTGCTTGCCGGCATCAGTTCAACATAGGTCGACAGCGGGATCTCATGGCTCGCCCAGCCGCCCAGCGTTTGAAGCGCCTTGATGTTCAGAGTGGCGGCGTAGAATTGCGACGCAAATGTATGCCGCAGGCAGTGAGGGGTGATGTCAGGCGATAAGCCGGCCTCCCTGACAACAGATCCGAACGCGCCGCTGTATTGACCACCAACGAATTTTTTGAGTGCATAGGGTTCGCCCCTCGGGGTCAGGAACGCATAACCGTCGTCTGGGATGTCTCCAAGGAGGTCCCAATAGAAATCCGGTAGGTAGACGTAACGGACCCGACCCTCATTCTTCTGTCCACCTGGGTCCCGACCTGCGATCAACACCCGCTTGTGCTGTGCATAGAAGTCAGCAGCCATAACAACGCATGTCTCTCCAGGCGACGCGCCGCCACCAAGCTGGAACACAATCTTTTGCAGCGTGCGTCGGTTCGGGTCCCACCGAAGGATACGGGGATTGTTTGCAGCCGTATCCAACAGACGTGACACCTCACTGACAGTTAGAACCCTAACAGGCTTAGGTTTTGTCGGGATGGGGTCGCGTCGCTCTCCGTTCGCATGTCTGATAATCGTCATCGTTGGTTTGACAAAGCAATCCATGACGGACTGAGGAGTGTATGTTGGAAGATGTTCAGCTCCCAGTCGACGAAGTTTCGCTTTATTCAATTCGCCAATGTGCACGGACGGCCCAATGATCAAAAGGATCTTTCCAAGATATGCTGCATATCTATTAAATCCGAATTCCTTCATGTAATTTGTCGATGCAGTAGAAAAAAGAATAGTTTTCTTCACTTTTTTCCGCTCGAGTCCCTTCAGGTATTCCTCCTCAAACAACGCATCTAAAACTTGTTGCGCCAATTTTTCTTTAGATTCTGAGCGTATTTTAAGGCTTCTGCGAATTCTTTTTCCATGGATAGAGCCTTTCCCGCAGTATGTTTTTCCGTCCCAGATGAGTTCAAGATGATCTTTGGGCATGCAAGCCTCCGCTTTATCTCTTCAAAGTTGATAGGGTAGATTTTTATCAGGCCGCCAACGCGAACATGCGTTTCAGCAGTTTCACCATAAAGGTGTTCAAAATCAGACAGATGACCATACAACGTGCTACGGGCTATCCCGAGACGCTTGGCAGCTTCACCTACGCTGATTGGGATCTGATCAGACACTTACAATAACCCTCACGGCATGCATCAGACCGAATTTGGTGTGATGTTGAGAACTCTTTGGATGATAAATTTTAGTATCGTCAAGGGCTGGTCCAATCGGTTAGAATTCCCAATAGATGAAAGAAGATCAATAATTTTGACATTAAGGGGGGCGGAAAATTTCCACAAATATTCCGCTTGCTGGATTTTGTAGGCTAAATGCCCTGCCGAAATTTCCGACTTCGAAATCTTCAGGGGAATCGCGTTTGGAACTGAAGGCGTGAACGGTCACTCTTGCCTGTGAGGGCGAGATGGATTCTGAAGGGGGGATTGGGTTCACGGAGTCCTCATCATCATGCATATTTTTCTATCCGCCTTCGACGACGTCCCCG
>JBBREW010000090.1:0-8673 GCA_038225335.1 Rhodobacterales bacterium | reverse complement strand
TCTGATCCTGATTCTGGCCGCCGCCGTGATCGCGGTGCGCAACCCGGACCCCGAAAAGGTCAGCGCCTATGAATGCGGGTTCAACGCCTTTGACGACGCGCGGATGAAATTCGACGTGCGGTTCTATCTGGTGTCGATCCTGTTCATCATCTTTGATCTGGAAGTCGCGTTTCTGTTCCCCTGGGCCGTGGCGTTTCAGGATATCAGCATGACGGCCTTCTGGTCGATGATGGTGTTCCTTGGCGTGCTGACCATCGGTTTCGCCTATGAATGGAAAAAGGGCGCGCTGGACTGGGAATAAGTCCGGTCAGGCGCACCGCCCCCGCGGGGCAGCGGCGCGTGTCTGCACGACAGGTGAACTGACCCTGACGCATCGCCACATCGCGGCCCATGACAGGTCCGAATGTGGCAGCAGACCGCAGGGCGCAGCCTTGACCTTTGGCGGCGCGGGGCATACTCCCCGGATCAGGAAAACAACAGGGCCGCATCGCTGCGCCCGCTGTCAGTCAGGAGTTGTGCCATGGGGATTGCCACCGGTGTGAACACGGCGGGTCCGGACCGCGAGGTCGCGACACAGGCGCTGAACCGGGAATTGACCGACAAGGGATTTCTGGTCACATCGACCGCCGATATCGTCAACTGGGCGCGGACAGGCAGTCTGCACTGGATGACATTCGGTCTGGCCTGCTGTGCGGTCGAAATGATGCACACCTCGATGCCGCGCTATGACCTTGAACGGTTCGGCACCGCACCGCGCGCGTCGCCGCGCCAGTCCGACCTGATGATCGTGGCAGGCACCCTGACCAACAAGATGGCACCTGCCTTGCGCAAGGTTTACGACCAGATGCCGGAACCCCGCTATGTCATCAGCATGGGGTCCTGCGCCAATGGCGGCGGGTATTATCATTACAGCTATTCCGTGGTGCGCGGGTGCGACCGGATCGTGCCGGTCGATATCTATGTCCCCGGTTGCCCGCCGACGGCAGAGGCGCTGTTGTATGGTATCCTGCAACTGCAACGCAAGATCCGCCGCACCGGCACCATTGTCCGCTAGGGGTATTCATGTCCGACGCACTTATTGAACTTGGTCAGCATCTGGAAGCGCGGCGCAGCGATTGCGTGCTGGGCTGGGATATCGCTGCGGGCGAACTGACGGTCACCGTGGCGTTAAGCAACATCGTGGGCTTCGTCGATTTCCTGAAGACGGACCCGGCGGCGCGGTTTTCGTCGCTGGTCGATATCACCGCGGTTGATTACCCGCAAAAGGCCAAGCGGTTCACCGTCGTCTATCACTTTTTGTCGATGTATCAGAACCACCGCATCCGTCTGAAGGTCGATGTGCGCGAAGAAGACATGGTGCCGTCGATCATCAGCGTGCATCCTTCGGCCAACTGGTTCGAGCGTGAAATCTTTGACATGTTCGGCATCCTGTTTTCCGGACACCCGGACCTGCGGCGTCTGCTGACCGATTACGGGTTTCGCGGGCATCCGCTGCGCAAGGATTTCCCGACCACCGGCTATACCGAAGTCCGCTATGACGAGGTGCAGAAACGTGTTGTCTATGAACCGGTCAGTCTGGTGCAGGAATACCGGCAGTTCGATTTCATGAGCCCGTGGGAAGGTGCCAATTACATCCTGCCCGGCGATGACAAGGCGGCCCCGGACGGCCATGTGAGCAAAGGACCGGCAAAATGATGGACGGCGACATCCGGGTAAACACTTACGACGACGGATCGACGGACGCACGCACCGGCGAGCAGAAGATCCGCAATTTCAACATCAACTTCGGCCCGCAACACCCGGCGGCGCATGGTGTGTTGCGTCTGGTGCTGGAACTGGACGGAGAGATCGTCGAGCGTTGCGATCCGCATATCGGCCTGCTGCACCGTGGCACCGAAAAGCTGATGGAAAGCCGCACCTATCTGCAGAACCTGCCGTATTTCGACAGGCTCGACTATGTGGCGCCGATGAATCAGGAACACGCCTGGTGTCTGGCGATCGAACGGCTGACCGGCACAATCGTGCCGCGCCGTGCGCAACTGATCCGGGTGCTGTATTGCGAAATCGGACGCATCCTGTCGCATCTGCTGAACGTGACCACGCAGGCGATGGACGTGGGCGCGCTGACCCCGCCGCTGTGGGGGTTCGAGGAACGCGAAAAGCTGATGGTGTTCTATGAACGGGCCTGCGGGGCGCGTCTGCACGCGGCCTATTTCCGGCCCGGCGGGGTGCATCAGGACCTGCCCGACCGTCTGGTCGAGGATATCGACGCGTGGTGCGATCCTTTCCTGAAGGTGCTGGCGGATATCGACGGCCTGCTGACGGAAAACCGCATTTTCAAGCAGCGCAACGCGGATATCGGCATCGTCACCGAACAGGACATTCAGGACTGGGGCTTTTCCGGCGTCATGGTGCGAGGGTCCGGTCTGGCGTGGGATTTGCGCCGGGCGCAGCCCTATGAATGTTATGACGAGTTCGAATTTCAGATCCCCGTGGGCAAGAACGGCGACTGCTATGACCGGTATCTTGTGCGGATGGAAGAGATGCGCCAGTCGGTCCACATCATGCGGCAGGCCTGTGCGAAACTGCGGGTCGAAAAAGGCGAGGTCATGGCGCGGGGCAAGATGACGCCGCCCACACGCCATGCGATGAAAACCGACATGGAAAGCCTGATTTTGCACTTCAAGCTTTATACCGAAGGCTTCCATGTGCCTGCGGGCGAAATCTATGCCGCGGTCGAGGCGCCGAAGGGTGAATTCGGCGTCTATCTGGTGGCGGACGGCACGAACAAACCTTACCGCGCCAAATTGCGCGCGCCGGGCTATCTGCATCTGCAGGCGATGGATTACATCGCCAAAGGGCATCAACTGGCTGACGTGGCCGCCATCATCGGCACCATGGACGTTGTATTTGGAGAAATTGACCGATGATCATGCGTATCCTGACTGCAGCGGCCCTGTTGGCGCTGGCGGCGTGCAATACCGCGCCGGGGGCTGCGACGGGGATTGGCCGTTTGGGCAACAACCTGCCCGCCGATCCGATGCCGCGCGCCACGCCGCAACCGGCGCTGCTGACAGCCAAGGAACGCCTTGTCGGTGCGATCGAGGCGAACAACTGCGCGCTGAACGCAGGCAATGTCGCCGCGGTCATGACACAGGCCACGATCAGCAGTGCTGAATTGCGCGACCTTGTTCCGCAACTGGAGGCCGAAGGCCGTGCCGAAGTGTCCGGCGACGGTGCCATCCGCGTGCTGAGCGATCGGTGCATCTGACCGCGACTATTGTGTAACGCCACTCCCTTCGGCGCGGGTCCTGTCTGACAGGACCGCGCCTGACAAGACCGGACATTTCTGACCATGCTGCGACGCCTGCACCACGACCAGCCCGAAAGCTTTGCATTTACCCCTGCCAATCTGGCCTGGGCCGAAGGGCAGATGACCAAGTTTCCCGAAGGCCGCAAGGCCAGCGCGGTCATTCCGCTGCTGTGGCGTGCGCAGGAACAGCACGGCTGGCTGACGCGGCCGGCGATCGAATACGTGGCCCGGATGCTGGATATGGACTACATCCGCGTGCTGGAAGTGGCGACGTTCTATTTCATGTTCCAGTTGCAGCCGGTCGGCAGCGTCGCGCATTTTCAGGTTTGCGGCACCCTGTCCTGCATGATCTGCGGTGCAGAGGATCTGATGGCGGTGTGCAAATCCCGTATCTCTCCCAAGGCGCATACGTTGTCGGATGACGGCAAGTTTTCGTGGGAAGAGGTGGAATGTCTGGGGTCCTGTGCCAATGCGCCCATGGCGCAGGTCGGCAAGGATTATTACGAAGATCTGACCGCAGACCGTCTGGCGGAAATCATCGACGAAATGGCGGCAGGCCGGGTGCCGGTGCCGGGTCCGCAGAACGGGCGGTTCGCGTCAGAGCCGCTGTCCGGGCTGACCAGCCTGACCGCCCACGACAGCGGCCAGCGTCAATACAACGCAAGCGTCCAACTGGCTGTGGATATCGGCGATACGATCAAACGGATCGACGGGACCGAAGTGCCGCTGCGCACCCCCTGGGCCACGGCAGAGCAGGCAGACACTGATCCAGAGGCCGCCAGCCGCGACGATCTGCTGGGTCCGGAGGGCCCTGACGGCGATCAGGGTGGCCGGGTCGCAGGCGACGCCGACGCACCCCGCAAACGCGGTGCCGCATCCGATGGCGTGTCAGAGGTCGAAGGCGAGGCCGGGTCCGAGGAAAGCATCGGCCGCCCCGAAGAAGGCACCGTTGCCCCCGCACCCAAGACGAAAAGCCGTGCAAAAAGTGGCACAACTGTCCCCGGTGCCCGCACCGGCGCTGTGCCTGCGGATGACGACGCCGCACCGCTGCCGCCCGCGGGCACGCCGGGCGATGACGACACCACGCCGTAAGGCTGCGGTTAGCGAAAAGCAGAACAGTTGCGCTGTCTATGGCGCAAGCGGTCGGACAACGACTTTTCCCCGGTGCCTTGGGCCGGTCTTGGCCGGTTTGCGGCTTGGGAACGGCCCTGCGTTCAAATATGTTTGTGACCCATGCCAATTGCGTTAACATCCCTGCCATGGCTGTTCGCGATCATTGCAGGGCGGCCCATTGCAACGTGACGCATGGCCGCACCGCTTGACCGGGCCGGGCCATCAGGGAGGGATCAGATGAAGTACGCCGCACGCAAAGAAGAGGGTGTCATCGCCATTGCCGGTGTTTTCGGTTTTATCGGGGGTGCCGTCACCTATGTGATGCTGGGGTTCGGCTTTGCCGGGGCCGGGTTGATCGCCTTGGGCTTGGCCGTTGTCGTGGCCGTCGTGCTGTGGCTGGGGTGGCGCGATGCCAAGCCAAGCCCGATGACGGGCGGTCCCGCACCCCTGACCGAACGGCGTGGTCCGGTGGATCCGGTCGGCGGTATCGGATCGACAGCCCCGACGGCCCCGGCGACGCCCGTCGCGCCTGTGGCATCGGGCGCCGGATCAACGGGTTCTGTTGCATCCAACCCTGTGACGTCCGCGTCCTCTGCGACCATGGCTGGCGCTGCGCAGACGGGTGCAAATTCGACAAAAATGGACAACGCCGTATCGCATCAGGCGACGGCATCGGACTCCGGCCATGCCAGCGACGATGCGCCGTCGCACGTCGCTGCGGGTGATGATGATATCTTTGCTGCCCATCCCGACGCCGTGCATGCAACGCAACGCGAAACGAGCGGGGCATCCGCCGTCGACCGCGCCGCCCTGAGGGGAGACGGGACAATTGCCGATCCGATGGTGACGCAATCCGGTGACGATCATCTGCCGCAGGCTGGGGATATGGTCGGTGCCGGCACCGCGGGTGCGGGCCTTGTGCGCCCCTCGTCGGGTCTTGGGGGCCAGGACGCGGACACGGGCGGCACGGGCGGCTTGGCGGATGGTCACGCAGCATCCGACACACCGGCGCTGTTGCCCGAAGAGATCGCCCAGATCAAGCAGGCCGAAGACACACCTGATGCCATCGGTGACATGACCTTTGATGCCACGCCCGGGGGGGCCGATCAGCCACACATGCTGACCGGGCCGCGCGACGGAACAGGCGATGATCTGAAAGAGGTCAAGGGAATCGGGCCAAAGCTCGAAGCGATGCTGCACGGCATGGGCGTCTATCACTTTGACCAGATCGCCGCCTGGACGCCTGCGGAACTGGCCTGGGTCGATGCGAACCTTCAGGGGTTCAAAGGGCGCGCCAGCCGGGATACATGGCAGGCACAGGCGCGTGTCCTTGCCGACGGTGGGGATACCGCATTTTCCAGAAAAGTCGAACAAGGTGAAGTGTACTGACCGATGACCCAAGGACACAACGAACACACGGCCCGTCAGGGGCGCATTGCGGCGGTTGTGATCGCGGCGGCAGGGGTGCTGGCCATGCTGGCCCCCTGGATCGTGACGACGGCGGGACTGACGCCGCGATTTGAAATCCTGATGTATCTGGTGTCGATGGCTGCGTTCATTTGGTCACTGGTTGTCACCCTTCGAATCTGGCAAAAGACCCGGCAATAGGGTCGGGCCCAGTGGGCCGGACCGCACCCCAGCCTTAGGGACGACACCAATGCTGAAAGATCAGGACCGCATCTTTACCAACCTTTACGGGATGCACGACCGCAGCCTGAAAGGCGCACAGGCCCGCGGGCATTGGGACGGCACCAAGGACATTCTGGGCAAGGGTGCCCCTTGGATCGTGGACGAGATGAAGGCATCGGGTCTGCGGGGCCGGGGCGGGGCCGGGTTCCCGACGGGCCTGAAATGGTCCTTCATGCCCAAGGAAAGCGACGGGCGGCCCAGCTATCTGGTGGTGAACGCCGACGAATCCGAACCCGGCACCTGCAAAGACCGCGAAATCATGCGCCACGATCCGCATACCCTGATCGAAGGATGCCTGATCGCCAGCTTCGCCATGCAGGCCCATGCCTGCTATATCTATATCCGTGGCGAATATATCCGCGAAAAGGAAACCCTGCAGAACGCCATCGACGAATGCTATGATGCAGGACTTGTGGGCAAGAACGCCTGCGGGTCAGGCTGGGATTTCGATATCTATGTGGCGCACGGTGCAGGCGCCTATATCTGCGGCGAAGAAACCGCCTTGCTGGAAAGCCTTGAAGGCAAGAAAGGCATGCCCCGGATGAAGCCGCCGTTTCCGGCGGGGGCGGGTCTTTATGGCTGCCCGACAACCGTGAACAACGTGGAATCCATTGCGGTGGTGCCGACCATCCTGCGGCGCGGCGGCGCGTGGTTCGCGGGCATGGGACGGCCCAACAATGCGGGCACCAAGCTGTTTGCGATTTCGGGCCACGTGAACAACCCCTGCGTCGTCGAAGAAGAAATGTCGATCCCTTTCAAAGAGCTGATCGACAAACATTGCGGCGGTATCCGGGGCGGCTGGAAGAACCTCAAGGCCGTGATCCCCGGGGGATCATCGGTGCCTTGCCTGACCGCCGAGCAGATGGAAGACGCGATCATGGACTTTGACTGGCTACGCGAACAGCGGTCCGGTCTGGGGACGGCGGCGGTCATCGTGATGGATCAGTCGACCGACATGATCAAGGCGATCTGGCGGTTGTCCAAGTTCTACAAGCACGAATCCTGCGGCCAGTGCACGCCCTGCCGCGAAGGCACGGGCTGGATGATGCGCGTTATGGAACGTCTGGTGCGCGGCGACGCGGCGGTCGAGGAAATTGACATGCTGCTGGACGTCACAAAACAGGTCGAGGGTCACACGATCTGCGCCTTGGGCGACGCCGCCGCCTGGCCAATTCAGGGTCTGATCCGCAACTTCCGCGGCGAGATCGAGGATCGCATCCGGCACAAGCGGATCCCTGTCGCGGCCGAATAGGGCTGAACAGCGCCCGTCGTGCGTGACCACGCAGGGCAGGCCCTGATCCAAAGGTGGTCCCCGGCCCTCGCTTTTTCTGAAATACTCAAATCCCATGGCCCGTCCGCTGCGCAGACGGGTCATTTTTCTGCGCCTCTCCGCGCTGTCATTCACACGCAACCTGCCCGATGCGTGCTTTTGACGTGACAGGTGTGCAGCGTTGATGCAGCGGTGGCTTGGCTGTGTGCGGGCTTGGCCTATCGTTCCCGTGAACGGGGCGTGATGGCCCGTTGGCGCGTCCGGTTGCCCTTTTGCCCGTGGCCGCCTTGATCCGGCAAAGGGCGACAGGATGACTGCGATATGAAATATGTAATGATGACGCTGGTGCTGGTGACCTTTGCGGCCTGCGCGCCAAAGCCTGCCCCGATGATGGTCACGCCGCCCGCGACACCCGTCTTTAACCCGATGGTCAAGTAAGACCCAGCCACGGGCTGCCGGACCTGTCCGCAAGGGCGGGTCCGGGGGTCCGGATCGGGCGGGCAAGGCGATCTTGGCCGTAGGGGCGCGGAAAATCGCTGTGTCATACACAATCCTGCGTCCGTTATTGCATAACGCAGGCGCTGTGCCGATGTAGCAGGCCAAGGGATACAAACGTCCCGCAGGCAGGAGCAGACATCATGCGCACCCTTTTTCGCGTGGCCGCATTGGCATTGACCGCAGCCGCAGCGCCGCTTTCGGCGGCGCAGGCCGATGGCATCTACGACGAGGTCGAAATCCGCAACGGGTTGCTGGTGGTCGGCATGGCCTATGAGATCAGCGAGAAATGCGGCAGCATCGACGCGCGCACCCTGCGGGGCGTCACCACTTTGCTGAACCTCAAATCCCGCGCCCGGGCAATGGGATATTCCAATGCGGAAATCGACGCCTTTGTCGATGACAAGGTCGAAAAGAAGCGGTTGGAAGGCATCGCCCGCGGCCAACTGGTGCAGTTGGGTGTGGTGGCAGGTCAGGCAGACACCTATTGCACCGTCGGGCGCGATCAGATCGCCAAGGGCACCGGAGTCGGACGCCTGCTGCGCTAAGCCGCAGATCAATCCATTGAAAAAAGCGTGCGGGCGTCTGGCGCAAGCGCCCGCTTCGGGGTAGAACGCCGATCAAACGCCCGGTCCTTGCAGCCGGGTGCTGTTCGAGAGCCGGAGGCGTCCATGTCCGATCTGCGCAAAATCAATATTGATGGTCAGGTGATCGAGGTCGAAGGGGCGATGACGCTCATTCAGGCTTGCGAAGTCGCGGGCATCGAAATCCCGCGTTTCTGCTATCACGAGCG
>JBBREW010000089.1:0-8696 GCA_038225335.1 Rhodobacterales bacterium | reverse complement strand
GCCGGTATCGCTGACATGGACCTGTTTGTCTGCGGGCCGCTGTGCGATGCCCGGTTGCGCCGGGCCGTGGCAGGTGCGGATGGATCGACCGAACCCGCGTCCCTGAGCGCCCATGCGGTCGTCATGCTGGATGACACCGGGATGGCCGTGGCGGTGCCGGACCCTGCGGCGCAAGCCCATGGTCTGATCTGGCGCGGCCTGACAGCCGACCAGATTGAAAGGGTCGCGTTGTTCTACGCAGCCTACGGCGCGGGTCCTGTCGATGTAACGGTTGGCCTGGGCGATGCCGCATGCCCCGCGCGGATGTGGTCTGCGGGGGTGGCACCGGCTGCGGCGGCACCCTGGCTTGCTGCTGACTGGGACGAGAGGTTCGCCACCGCCACGCTGTTCGCAGTGGCAGAGCTGTTCGCCCGTGATCCGCGCCCTGCTTCCGCCACCTTGGCGTGGCAATACCCGATGATGTTGAAACGGGGCTGGAACCGGGTCTGTGCGGCCGGTCATGACAGACCCGCACACCTGCGCCATGACGCGGCACCGGGTGATGCCGTCATGACCGATTCCGCACGCCCCCTTGGCCGGTTTTTCAGCCTGCGGGGGTTCGATGTGACGCACCGTCGTTTCGACGGGGCGTCGCAGGGTCCGCTGCCCAGAGAGGTGTTTTTCGGCATCGATGCGGTGCTGGTGCTGCCATATGATCCGCAGCGCGACCGGGTCGTGCTGGTGGAACAGGTGCGCATGGGGGCCTTGCTGCGCGGCGATCCGAACCCCTGGGTGCTGGAACCCGTCGCAGGCATGATCGACGCGTTCGAGACACCACAGGCCGCCGCCTTGCGCGAAACCAAAGAAGAAGCAGGGCTTGATGTCACCCTGCGCGAAGTTGTGTCATTCTACCCGTCACCGGGCAACGCCACAGACTATTTCTATACCTATATCGGCCTGTGTGATCTGCCTGATCTGGGCCGCTATGCCGGGGGGCTGGATGCGGAACAAGAGGATCTGCGCCTGCATGTCCTGACCCTTGACGCGGCCCTTGCGCTGATCGACACCGGTGAGATTGCCGCGGGGCCCGCAATCACTTTGCTGTATTGGCTTGCGCTGCACCGTGATGCCCTGCGGGTTGAGTTCGCCCGCACGGCGTCCTAGACAGACAGCAACACGCACACGCAAAGGGGCCAAGCCATGCACATCAAATCCGATCTGGCAGCGACCGTCGGCAACACGCCCTTGATCCGCCTGCGTGCCGCGTCAGAGGCGACGGGATGCGAGATTCTGGGCAAGGCGGAATTCATGAATCCCGGCCAGTCGGTCAAGGACCGTGCGGCCCTTTACATCATCCGCGATGCGGTGGCCAAAGGTCTGCTGAAACCGGGCGGCACCATCGTCGAAGGCACCGCGGGCAATACCGGAATCGGGCTGGCGCTGGTCGGCGCGTCGATGGGGTTCAAGACGGTCATCGTCATTCCTGAAACCCAGTCCGAAGAAAAGAAGGACATGTTGCGTCTGGCGGGCGCGGAACTGGTGCAGGTGCCTGCTGCACCCTATAAAAACCCGAACAATTATGTGCGCTATTCCGGGCGGCTGGCAGAGCAGCTGGCAAAGACGACGTCCGCTGGTGTCATCTGGGCCAACCAGTTCGACAATATCGCCAACCGTCAGGCCCATATCGAGACGACAGGCCCGGAAATCTGGGATCAGACCGACGGCCGGGTCGACGGCTTTATCTGTGCGGTGGGTACGGGCGGCACCCTGGCGGGGGTTGGCATGGTTCTGCAACCCAAAGGCGTCAAGGTCGGTCTGGCCGACCCGGACGGTGCAGCCCTTTACAATTTCTACACCAATGGAGAGATGCGGTCCGAAGGGGACAGCATCACCGAAGGCATCGGACAGGCCCGCATCACAGCCAATCTGGAAGGCTTCACGCCCGACATGGCCTATAACATCCCCGATGCAGAAGCCTTGCCGATCGTCTTTGACCTGCTGGAACACGAAGGTCTGTGTCTGGGTGGTTCGTCCGGCGTCAATATCGCAGGGGCCATGCGCATGGCCCGCGATCTGGGGCCGGGGCATACCATCGTTACGATTCTGTGCGATTACGGCACCCGGTATCAGTCAAAGCTGTGGAATCCCGATTTCCTGCGATCCAAAGGATTGCCCGTCCCCGGCTGGCTGACCACCGGCCCGCAGTCGATCCCCGGTGTGTTCGAGGACGCATGACCCGAACCTTGCGACGCTGGGCGTTTGCGCCGCTGTGGGCCATTGTGCTGGCCGCGACGGCGGTCCCTGCGGCGGGCCAGATATCCCTTGATGGGCTGATCGGTTCACCGCCCGCAGCCGAGGAAAGCACGGCCCCCGCAGCCGATGCGCCTGCCGAGGATGCCACCGACCCGGACCCGGACGCCGCCGCTGCTGCCTTGGCGGACGCGCAACAGGCCCTTGCGACGGCCGTGCCTGATCTGGACGGATGGGCCAGTCGGGTTCAGGCCGCAGAACAATTGTTGCAGTCGGGCACCGGATCGCCGCTTGCCCTGACCCGCACGCGGCAGATGCTGTTTGGCTGGCGCGACCGGTTTCAGGCCCTGGGCAGCATCAACGCAGGGCGGATCGCGACTGTCACAGGCCAGATCGCAGCCCTTGGCACCCCCGCCGAAGGCAGCAGCGATCAGCCTGCTGTCGCTGCACGTCGCGCCGAACTTGAGGCGCAGCTGAACGTGCTGGCGGCCCCTGCCGTGCTCGCCCGCGAAGCCTATGCCCGCGCCGATGGCCTGATATCAGAGGTGGACAGTCAGTTGCGCGCGCGCGAAACCGCCCGGCTGACGGCGCGGGGCCCGTCGCCGCTCAACCCTGCCGACTGGCCCATGGCCCTTGATACGGCTGTGGGTGCGGCTGTCGGGCTGGGCACGGCGGCGGTGGCGCGATTCAACGCCAGCATCGCATCGGGGGCGATTGCAACGCTGCTGCCGCTGAGCCTTCTGTATCTGGCGGCGGCGGCCATTCTGCTGTTCCGGTCCCGCGCATGGATCGGGACATTGCAGACCCGTGTGGAACGCCAGCAGGCCCGCGCCGGTGCTGTGTTTTCATTTTTGCTGTCCTTGTGGCAAATCGCCCTGCCGACGCTGGGTCTGGCGGCGCTGATCCTTGGCCTGCGCCAGATCGGGGTGTTGGGCCGCACCGACGAAAACCTGACGCGGGCGATCTTTGGGGCAGGGACCATCATCATTCTGGCCCATTGGCTGAACGGGCAGTTGTTTCCCCGTGGCGTGGCCGGCGGGCCATTGGCCTATCCGCGCACGATCCGCGCCCAGATCAGAACTTATGGCGTGGCCTTGGGAACCGGGCTTGCCGCCATGACAATCGTGACCGCGGTGATGAACAGCGTCGGCGCGTCGTCGGCATCCACCAATGTCGTGATCCTGCCGATCCAGATCATTCTGGCCCTGATCTTGTACAGGCTGGGGTATCTGCTGCGCCACGCGCCGATGGAAAAGGATGGCGTCGACAGATCGTCTGGCCGCGTGCGCACCACCGTCGGGCTGTTGTGCCTGATCGTCGCGGTGGCAACGCCGGTCCTGTCGGCCGCGGGCTTTGCTGCGGCATCGGACGCCTTGTTCACGCCCGCCGTCATGACCCTTGCGATCTTTGGCATCATCATCGTGCTGCAAAAGCTGGTCTATGATATCTACAAACCTGCCGACACGACGGAATCCATGGGGCCACTGATGCCGGTCCTGATCGGATTTGTGCTGTTCGTGCTGGCGGTGCCTGTCCTGGCGCTGGTCTGGGGCGCGCGGGTCACCGACCTGCTGGAAGTCTGGGCGCAGTTCCGCGCCGGGTTCCAGTTCGGGGCCACGACCATTTCGCCCACGGATTTCATGACCTTCGTGCTGTTGTTTGCCGGGGGCTATCTGCTGACGCAATTCGTGAAACGGTCGCTGAAGGTGTCGGTCCTGCCGCGCACCAAACTTGATCTGGGCGGTCAGAACGCGGTTGTGGCCGGTGTCGGTTACATCGGCATCTTTCTGGCGGCCCTGATCGCCATCACGACCGCCGGTATTGATCTGTCCAGTCTGGCCATCGTGGCGGGGGCGCTGTCGGTCGGCATCGGCTTTGGTCTGCAGACCATCGTGCAGAACTTCGTGTCCGGCATCATCCTGCTGATCGAACGCCCGATCGGTGAAGGCGACATGATCGAGGTGAACGGTCAGATGGGGTTTGTGCGCGACATTTCCGTCCGGTCCACCCGGATCGAGACATTCGACCGCACCGATGTCATCATCCCCAACGCCGACTTGGTGGCGGGGCAGGTCACCAACTGGACCCGGGGCAATCTGGTGGGGCGGCTGATCCTGCCAGTCGGCGTCGCCTATGGCAGCGACATAGAGGCGGTGCGCAAGGCGCTGCTGGAGGTCGCGCGCAACCAACCAATGGTCATTGCGGAACCGGCCCCACAGGCCCTGTTCATGTCCTTTGGCGACAGCAGCCTGAATTTCGAACTGCGGGTGATCCTGCGCGATGTGAACTGGAAGATCGTCGTGACCGACGAGATGAACCGCGACATCCTGCGTCGCTTTGCCAGCGCAGGCATCAGCATCCCGTTCCCGCAGACCGATATCTGGCTGCGCAATCCCGAATCCTTGCAGCCGAAACCGCATGCGCCCGCGACAGGGTTGTCTGCTAGCCCCAGTGATCAACAGGTGCCGCCGTCCCGCCGCAAGGCCCGCACCGCCGATGATGCCCGCGCCATGCTGTCGCCCGACGATCTGTCCGACACCGCAACGACAGCCGATCCATCAGACGCCGGACCAGAAGGCGACACCACATGACGCGGCCCTTGTTTCGCGATGACGCCTATCTGAAAGACGCCTTTGGCCGCGTGACGGCGCATACCGCCGAAGGCGGGATTGTGTTGGATGCGTCGCTGTTCTACCCGACCTCTGGTGGGCAGCCCGGCGATTCAGGGCGTCTGGTCTGGGACGGTGGCGGGATCGAGATTGCAACGACCGTCAAGGGACCGGGCGATGATATCGTCCTTGTGCCGTCGGAACCCGCGCGTTTGCCGCCGGTCGGTTGCCGCGTCGGGCAGTCACTGGCCTGGGACCGGCGGCACCGCTTGATGCGGATGCATACGGCGCTGCACCTTTTGTCGGTGGTCATCCCATTTCCCGTGACCGGCGGACAGATCGCCATGGAAAAGGGGCGGCTTGATTTCGACATGGACCATGCCCCAGATGATAAGGTGGCGCTGGACGCGGCATTGAATACAGCCATTGCCCGCGATCTGCCCGTCACCACCGAATGGATGACCGAAGCAGCACTTGATGCCAGACCGGACCTGATCAAGACACTGTCCGTCCGGCCGCCGCGCGGCCAACCCCATATCCGGCTGGTGCGGATCGGGCAGGGGGATGATACCTTTGACGTGCAGCCTTGCGGCGGCACCCACGTCGCCTTTACGGGCGAAATCGGGCGGTTGCACATCGGCAAGATCGAGAAGAAAGGGCGCCAGAACCGGCGCGTTTACCTGCATCTGGAGGATCTGTGATGTTCGCTGTCTTGTCTGGCGCCACGGCGGTCGTGTGTCTGGGTCTTGCCGCCATCCTGATCCTTGGACCGCAGCATTACCTTGGCCTTTACAATGTGGCGGTCGATCCCGGAGCGGTGTTTCTGGGCCGCAGGGCGGCACCCTTGCTCTTGGGACTGGCGGTCGTGTTCTGGTGCCTGCGCGACGTGGCACCGGGTGCGGTGCGCGACACTGTTGCATGGTCTGCGGCGGTCGCATTCGGCGGGATCGCGGTTTCGGGGGTTGCGGCCTATGTCGGCGGCACGGCCAGTGTGGCGATCCTTGTTGCCGCAGCCATAGAGGTTGCCATCGCCGCAGCCTTTCTTCTGGCGCGCTAGCGTTTGTCCAGCAGACCGTCGGTGTCCGGCAGGCCTTCGCGTGACAACAGGATGGCGATGGGGCGCAAGGCCGGCACATGGCTGCACACAACCAGCAACATTACCATGATGGGCACCGACAGGAACATGCCCGGCACGCCCCAGACGGCCCCCCAGAAGGCAAGCGACAGCAGAATGCCGAACGACGACAACCGCAGGGCACGCCCCATCAGCATGGGGTCGACGATGGATCCGTTGATGAACTGGATCGTCCCGGCCAGCACGAAGATGATCGCCGTCAGCGCGGGGTCGTTCAGCTGCACATAGGCCGCCAGCACGACAAGCCCCGTGGCTACGATTGATCCCACATTGGGGATGAAATTCAGCACAAAGGTCATGACCGCAAGGGGCAGGGCCACTTCCAGACCGAACACCATGGCCAGAACATAGGTCATGACCCCGGTGGCAAAGCTGATGGCCGTCTTGACCAGCAGGTAATAGTTCACCCGGTGGATGATCGATTCGATGATGCGGCCCACACGCTCTGCCTGGGCGGGGTCGGCTGTCAGGTTCAGCAGCTTGGTCTGGAACCAGACCCGTTCGGCAAACAGAAATCCCACGAACAGGATCACCAAGACGGAGGCCTGAGTCAGACTGCTGGCACCACCGGCCGCACCGCGCAGATAGCCTGACAATTCAATCGTCTGCATCGAATTGAGGACGGCCGCCTGCGTGTCGTCACCGGCCCAGGCAAACAAGGCTGCAATCGCCTCAGGCGCGCGTTCGACATAGGCCAGCGTGACCTGCAGGATCGTGTTCACCTGCGCCACGATCACCGATGTCAGGGTCAGCAGCGCCGCACCGATCAACAGCAGGGCCGCGATGCTGGCCAGCCAGCCGGGGATCCGCACCGGACCGATTCGCTGTCTTGCAATGAAACTGATGACATCGGCAGTCAGCGAAAACAGGATGATCGCCACGGCAAGAGAGATCAGAATGAAACGGGCCTGCACCAGCAGGAACAGCACAACGGCAAAGGCGATGATGACAAGGGCGGCGGTCTGCACGCGTGAGGTATCACGCGGCGGCGGGGCCGTGTCGGAAGAAGAGCGGGTGGGCGGCAGCGGCGCGTGTTTCATCTGATCAGAATTTCCATGACGGACCACACGGTTATGCGCATCAACTGCGGGGCTTTCAATGGTGCAGTGCGGTTTGTGGTACTTCACCTCTTGCAAGCCTCTGATCGCTTGGCTAAAGACCCGGCAACGGATCGGTGGCCGAGTGGTCGAAGGCGCACGCCTGGAAAGTGTGTAGGCGGGGAACCGTCTCCAGGGTTCGAATCCCTGTCGATCCGCCAGATTAATAGCTGCAGAATTTTAATTTATAACTTAAAAATTAGATATTTATCCAATTTTGATCTGCATCAGTCTGCGTTAGTAGCTTGATTTGCTACCCATTTTGCCCCACATTATGCTACCCAATGCGGTGGTGGAAGCAATGTCAGAAAATCTCATCCTGCGCGGCAAGACTTACTATCTGAAGCGGCGCGTTCCATCGCGGTATGCGGATATTGAACCGCGCCCGGTCATCTGGGAAAGCCTGAAAACTGATTCCAAGACGATCGCTCAGCAAAAACTTGAGCGGGTCTGGAGCGGATATCTCGACGGCTGGGAGGCGAAGCTTGCCGGCCGCGACGGTGATGCTGAAGTCCGCTTTCGCGCGGCGCGCAATCTTGCGGCGACGCGGGGGTATGCGTTTCTGACGGCGGAGGCTGTGTCGGCCCTGCCGTTGGCGGAACTGCTTGCACGGGTCGAGGCCACGCAGACAAAACCTGGAACGCCTGATGCGGAGACCGCGGAGGCGGTCCTGGGTGGATTAGAGGCGCCGGGATTAATGCTCTCCGGACTGGTCGCGCACGTCGAGGAAGTCTCTGCCCACGAGAACCGCTTCAAGAGCGCACAGCAGATGCGGTTGTGGCGCAACGACCGCAAACGGTCCGTTGCAAATCTGACTGCAGCAATCGGTGGCGATCGTCCTGTCGCGCAGATCGGCACAGCAGAGACACGCGTTCATCGCAAGTGGTGGAAGGCGCGTTTGGCGGCAGAGAAGCTGAAGACCGAAAGCGCGAACAAGGATCTCACTTACATGAGCGGGATGCTGCGGCGCTATTACGAGGATCTTGAACACCCCGACCCGCCGCGGCCCTACGCGGGCATTACGATCAGTGACCGACATGCCAAGCCCGCCCGCAAGAAGGAAGTGCCCGTCGACTGGATTACGGAGCGGTGGCTGAAGGCCGGTGCGCTTGATGGCCTGAACGATGAGGCGCGCGACATCCTGTTGATCAGCATCGAGACCGGTTGCCGCCAGTCGGAAATCCTTGACCTGCCGGCCCATGCCTTCCAGCTGAACGTTGCCATTCCTCATCTTCTCATCACCAACGAAGACGGCGAACGTGATGAAGCGGACCGCCGCGAGATCAAGAACAGCCACTCAGAGCGTCAGGTCCCGCTGGTCGGTCTCGCGCTGGCCGCGGTGCGACGTCACCCTGATGGCTTCCCGCGGTATCGCCACACGCGGAACTATTCCGCGGCTGTGAACAAATTCCTGCGCGAGAACGATCTGCTGCCGGATGGTGTGACCATTGGCGGATTGCGTCATACGTGGGAGAGCCGGTTAAAGGCGGCCGGCGTGCCAATGGATGACAGGGGCGAGATCATGGGCCACAGCGTCAAGCAAATCCGCGGGCGCGAAGTTTATGGCGACGATATCGAACTGCAGATGCGGCGCGCAGTGGTGGCCAAGATCGCCCTGCCTGTTCC
>JBBREW010000088.1:0-8721 GCA_038225335.1 Rhodobacterales bacterium | reverse complement strand
GGCGGCGGTGCGCAGGGATTTCAGGTCGGTGCCCGCGACCCGGACACAGCCTTCATCCGCGGCCACGATGCCGCACACCAGTGACAGCAAGGTCGATTTGCCGGACCCGCTGGCCCCCAGCAACAGCACGCTTTCACCCGGTGCCACGGTCAAGGCCGGGCAGGACAACGTAAAGCCGCCCTTGCCCGGCCAGGCATAGCGCACCTGAGTCAGATCAAGCGCGGCTGGCGTCATTGCCCATCCAGTTGCAAGACGGGCGCGTCGCGCGTCACCTGCGCCGTGCCTGCACCCGCGTCCGTCACGTATTGCACCGACATTTCATTGGCGTTGGGAAAGCTGTCGAAAAACGGAAAGGCGATGGTCGTCAGGGCCGCAGCGTCATCGCAGGCAAAGGTATAAGCAGCAGCAAATTCTGCATGTCCGTCCTCGACCGCCGCGGCGTGGTCATCGTGACCCGCGTCGTCTGCCCCGTGGTCGTCGTGGTCGTCGGCATGGTCACCATCATGGTCTTCGGCGTGGTCACCATCATGGTCGTCATGTTCGTCAGCGTGGTCGTCGTGGTCATCCGTGGCAAGGTCCGCCGTCGCGGACACGACGCTGCATCCGGCGGCAGCAGGCAGGGTGATGATGTCATCGGTCTGCATCAACAGGGCGATGGCGGCAGTCACGGCGGCCTTGTCGGCCTCTGTGCTGGCCGCGTATTCGAACCCGACAATATCCATACCCGGCGACTCCAGGGCCAAGGCGACCTCGTTGCCTTCGACCGCGACGGTCAGCGTGCTGGTGCCGTGCACATGGGCATCGGCCGCGCGCTGATCCTGCGCCAGCAACGGGGTGGCGCAAACAGCAACCAGAAGGGTCAGGGGCATCGTTTTCATCGCGGGGTCCTATTCGTGTGCATGTGACGTCAAAAATGGCAACAAGGCAACGCTGCGGCATGGGCCGACCGTCACCATCCGCGAAAATGTTATGTTATAGCATACGCGAACACAAGAGCCCCGCCCTGCCCGCGTCATGCGCCGCGCGGCACATCTGTCAGCAACAGTTCCGGCGCGATCCCGCGCTTTTCCGCGCTGATCCGCACCGCTTCTTGCAGGGCGCTGCTTTTGCGCAGCAATCGGCGAAAGCGGTCCTCGTCCAGCACGATCAGGGTCGAGGGTGCTATCGCGCGGACCTCTGCCCGGCGGGCTTTTTGCAGCAGAATGGCCATCTGGCCGAACATCTCTCCGCGTCCCAGACGCCACGTCTGCCCGGCGCTTTCCAGCTCTACCGCACCCGTGGCGATGAAATAGACGCTTTTGGCCGGGCTGTCCTTGCGCAGCAAGATGTCGCCTGCATTGGCATAGCGGGTCAGAAAGGCACGGCCCAGCTGTTTGACGCCGGCCTCGTCCAGATCGGCGAACAGCGGGAACTGGCGCACCAGCTCTGCCCGTTCCAGCGCAATATCCAGCGGCGGACGGTCTTCGGCCAGACTGCGCCGGGCATCCAGACCCTGCATCAGGGCGGTAAAGACCTCTGACCCGATCAGGCCGTCGTCGCGGATGGCTGCGTATTCGCGTTCTTCCAGCCGCAAGGCGGTCCGGCGGATGAACCGACGCTCCAGCTCTTCGGCATAGCCGGGATATTGCAGGCGCATCCCGTCAAGGGCGGTTTCCACCGATTCCGTGCGGCGCGACAGCAGTTCCTGCAACAGATCGGCCACCCGGCGTCCGTGGATCCGTCTGATGCGCCCGTCGATAAAGGCACCCAGATCGCGCAGGACCAGCCGCTGGGACAGCAGCAATTCGAAACGGTCCGCCGTCATGCGGGCCAGTGGACCGGACAGACCCACGCGGCTGTGCAGCATCACGGCCAGCCGGAACGCCCGGCCATAGCTGACGGACCTGCGGCCAGCCCGCTGATAGCCGCTGCGCCCGCCGGTCCGCGCGCCTTCGATCAGGCGATCGGAATCCGACAGGACTTGTTCGGCCAGCCGGGCGGAAATCGTGCGGTCGCGCACCCGTTCCAGAATGGTATCCCGTTCAAACCCCGCCAGCGCGATCAGACCCAGCGTGACGCGGTCACGGTCAAGGATGTCGGCGCTGTCCTCTGCAGCGCGGATGGCACCGTCCAGCCGTTCGCCGAACTGCTTTGCCTCTGACCGGACGATCTCGTGGGTCAGATCATAGTTTTCGGTGGACCGCGCCACATCCTCGCGCACGGTCTGCAAGGCGACGGCGACGACCTGCCGCGACATGGCATCATCAATCGCAGACAGGCGGTTCAACCCAAGCCAGCCGATGACAAACCGCAGGGTGCCGCCCTGCACGATCAGGGTGAACAGGGTGAACCCGGTCGCAAGAATACCGACAAGGCGCTTCACCTCGATCGGGACGCGGAAGCTTTCGGTGACGGCCAGTGCCAGCGCCAGCGTCACCGCACCGCGCAAGCCCCCCCAGAGGATCGCCACACGGTAAGGCCGTTCCACCACAGGGGAAATGCGCAGCACCGCCAGCAGCGGCAGCAGCCCGAACAGCACGACCACCCGCGCCGTGATGGCCGCCACGATCACGACACCGATCAAGGCAAAATCCGTGATCCGCACGTCTTGCAACAGCCGCGGGATCAACAATGCCGCCAGAATAAAGATCAGCGCCCCGGCCCAATGCGCCAGCAGGTCCCAGACCTCGCGCAGATTGGACCAGGCCTGCGGCCGCAACCGCCCCGGCCCCACAAGGTTCAGCGTCAGCCCGGCCGCCACGACCGCAATCACGCCGGATGCGCCGATCAACTGTTCCGCCCCGATATAAGCGAGGTAGGGCAACGCCACGCTGATCGATATCTGCGCCCTCTCGAACCGGGCAAAGGCCGACATTAGACCCAGCGCCAGCCGCCCGACAGCCCAGCCGACAAACGCCCCCCCGGCAATCAGCACGGGAAAGCGGCCCAGCGCATCCGACAACGCAGGGTCCGGCACCCCCAGCATGACAAAGCTCATGAACAAACCGAACAGGGCGATGGCGGCGGCGTCGTTCAGCAGGCTTTCGCCTTCGATGATGCGCGCCAGCCGCCGTGGCGCTGAAATCGACCGGAAAATCGACACAACCGCCGACGGGTCGGTGGTGGACACGATGGCGCCGATCAACAGGCATGCCGCCAGCGGCAAGGTGCTGGTCCACGACAGCGCATAGCCGACACTGAGCGTCGCCACCACAACCGCCACCACCGCCAAGGTCAGGATCGGCACCCAGTCATCCAGCATCCGCCGCAGGTTCATCCCCAGCGTCGCCTGAAACAGCAGGGTCGGCAGAAACACATACAAAAACACGTTCGACCGGATCGGCAGGGTCACGATCGCACCTGCAATCGGATTGAGCGCATCTGTCAGTTCGGTGCGCAGGAAAAAGATCGCGGCACTGCCGATCAGAATGCCCAGAACCGCCAGAATCACGCTGTAGGGCAGCCGGAACCGGTCGGCCAACGGCTCTGCGATTGCGATGACCAGAAACAGCGACGAAATGATGGTTGTGATAAGAACGATGTCCATACCGGCGAGATATCACACTGGCTTGCGGGCGCACCGCGAAAACGCAGCGTATGGGCGTGATGCCGCATCTGTCATTTCGGGTTCGGGGTGCAAGCCGGTTTCCGAGCCGGTGCCACATCCGGTGCCCCGGCAATGCCCTGTGATTGCCCGCCCCCTGCCCCGCAGCGGCCCTGATCTGGCCCTGTCACCGGTACAGGTCTGAACCGACCGATCGGCGCTGGTCAGGCGCAGGACGGAGGCCTATGATGGCGCAAGATCAACCGCGGGACGACAGGATCATGGCACAGTCGCAGGCCCCGCACAGGTCGTTCAACATCATGATCGTCGGCCAGTCCGGTCGCCTGCAATTCGAGGCGCTGGTCTTCATGGCCTCGTTGCGGGCGATGTCGCCGGATTTCACCGGGGGCGTCTATATCGCCGAACCCCAGCCCGGACCCTTGTGGGACCACGACCCCCGCATGCAACCCGCCATCCGCGACGCGTTGACAGAAATGGGGGCGCAGGTGGTGCCCTTTGCATCCACCACCTTCGGCAGCAGTTATCCTTATGGCAACAAGATCGAAGGGCTGACCGTCCTGCCGGCGGGCGAGCCCTTTGTGTTCTTTGACACCGATACGCTGGTGACCGGCACGCTTGAATCCCTCAAGATCGATTTTTCGCGCCCCGCAGCCTCCATGCGCCGGGAAGGCACATGGCCGCAGGAAGAACTGTATTGGCCGGGCTATACCGCGATCTGGAAATCGCTTTACGACCGGTTCGATCTGGATTTTGCCAGCAGTCTGGATCTGTCGCAGCCCGATGAATACTGGCAGAGGTATCTGTATTTCAACGCGGGCTGGTTTCTGGGGTCCGATCCCGCCACATTCCACGCCCGGTTCCTGCACTATGCCACCACGATCCGCGACGACGCCCCGCCGGAATTGGTCATTCAGCCGCTGGACCCCTGGCTGGATCAGGTTGCCCTGCCGCTGGTCATCCACAGCCTGGGCGGGGGACGCCCCGGTCCCGCGCTGAATGGGCTGGATGGCGATGTCACCTGCCATTACCGCCTGCTGCCCCTGTTCTATGCCCGCGAAAGCGACCATGCGGTGCAGGTGATGGAAGCCGTCACAGCCCCGAACCGGATCAAGAAACACCTGAAAGGCCACGATGCCTTTAAGCGGATGATCTATCAGGCGCGCGGCGAAAAGGTGCGCGCGATGTTCGACCGGTCCGACCTGCCCCGCCGCGAGGTGCAGATCCGCAACCAGATCAAGGCCGCCGGATTCTGGACCCGCTGATCCGAACCTGACGGAGTCTGGTCCGCGATTGAGGGGCGGCATCGGGGGCCAGCCCCCGGACCCCCGGGATATTTCGGACGAGAAGAAGGGCAAGACGGCTCCGGCGTGGGACACGCGGCCACATGCAGGGTATTGCGCGGGCCATTGCGCGAGGCATTGAGCGGGGCAGGCAAATCTTCTAGACGTTCTGAACACAACCACGAGGGAGAGAGACAATGGCCGAGGACAGGGTTCTGGGGTTCGATACGTTGCAGATTCACGCGGGCGCCAAGCCCGATCCCGCCACCGGGGCGCGGCAGGTGCCGATCTATCAGACAACCGCCTATGTGTTCCGTGATGCGGATCATGCGGCGGCCTTGTTCAATCTGGCAGAGGTTGGCTATATTTATTCGCGCCTGACCAACCCCACGGTGGCGGCGTTGCAGGACCGGATCGCGGCCCTGGAAGGCGGCGTGGGTGCCGTTTGCTGTTCGTCGGGGCACGCCGCACAACTGATGGCGTTGTTTCCGCTGATGGCACCGGGCAAGAACATCGTCGCCTCGACCCGGCTTTATGGCGGGACGGTGACGCAGTTCAGCCAGACGATCAAACGCTTTGGCTGGTCGGCGCGTTTCGTCGATTTCGACGATCTGGACGCGGTGCAGGCCGCCATCGACGCGGATACGCAAGCCATCTTTGGCGAGGCGATCGCCAATCCGGGTGGCTACATCATGGACGTGCGGGCGGTGGCCGATGTGGCCGATGCGGCGGGAATTCCGCTGATCATCGACAACACCACCGCCACGCCATACCTGTGCAATCCGATTGCACTTGGGGCCACGCTGGTCGTCCATTCCACCACAAAATACCTGACAGGCAACGGCACGGTCACCGGCGGCTGCGTGGTCGATTCAGGCAAGTTCGACTGGACCGCGTCCGGCCGGTTCCCGTCCCTTTCGGAACCGGAGCCCGCCTATCATGGCATGGTCTTTGCGGAGACCTTCGGTCCGATGGCCTTTACCTTTCACGGGATTGCCGTCGGTCTGCGCGATCTGGGCATGACGATGAACCCGCAGGCCGCCCATTATACCCTGATGGGCATCGAAACCCTGTCCCTGCGGATGGCGCGCCATGTCCAGAACGCCGAGACCATCGCCGCCTGGCTGGAGGCAGACCCTCGGGTTGACGTCGTGACCTATGCGGGTCTGCCCAGCAGTCCATGGCATGACCGGGTGGCACGGGTCTGCCCCAAGGGGGCGGGGGGGTTGTTCACCTTTGGCGTCAAGGGTGGCTATGAGGCCTGCATCAAGCTGATCGACGCGCTGAAGATCTTCAGCCATGTGGCGAACCTTGGCGATACCCGCAGTCTGATCATCCATCCTGCGTCCACAACCCATCGCCAGCTGGACGCAGACCGCCAGCGCGCGGCGGGTGCGGCCCCCGATATCGTGCGGGTCAGCATCGGCATTGAAGACCCTGCCGATCTGATCGCCGATCTGGATCAGGCGCTGGACATCGCCACGGCGTGATCCGGGTCATGGTCCGGCGGGCGCGCCCGCCGGACCATTCAGACGGTGTGACCGCGGCCCTGTCCGATCGGCCTGTGCTGGATCAGTCGATTTCCCATGTTACGGTCACATCGGCGGTGATGGTGATCTGACCGGGGGCAACAGGGATCGATTCGGCTGAATCCATTGCCATGCGCGCCAAGGGTTGCGGCATGCCGCCACCCGCCACGGCCTCTGTCACTGTGATGACATCATCAAGGGCGACCCCGGCCGCATCCGCATAAAGCGTGGCCTTGTCCCGGGCATCGGCAACAGCGGCACGCCGTGCGGCGTCCAGCGCGGGTTTGCGGTCCTGCAGGTCGAACACCAGACCGTTCATCTGATTGGCACCCTCCTGCACCACCGCATCAAGGGTCTGGCCCAATGTGGTCAGATCATTGACCGTGACGCTGACATCGGTGACGGCGACATAGCCTGTGATCCGCGACGACTGGGTCGCCTCCACATAGGTTTGCTGCACATCGATGCGGAGGCCGCTGGTCTGGATATCCGCATCCGGGATGCCTGCGGCGGCCAGACTGGCCAGCACGGTGTCCATATCCGCGCTCATGGCGCGCACCGCCTCTGCGGCGGTCGGGGCCTGTTGCATGACGCCGATGGAAATCCGGGCCATATCAGGGGTTGCGACGGCTTCGCCGGTGCCGGTCACGGTCAGGGTCCGGTCCTGCGCCGCAGCAGGCAGGGCCATGACGCAGCACAAAAATGCGGCGGCGGTAACGGTCGTTCTCATGAAGGTGATCCTTTGGTTGCAGCTAAAACAAGCGAGGGTATGCCACAGGGTGTCTGAACGCCTTGGCCCCGGCACCGATTTACGCTAGCTTGGCGTAACGGAAAATCCGGTTTTTCCGCCACTGCGCAGGATATCATGGCCATCCGATGACACCAAATTTTGCTCTCTCGCTTTCGTTCGACGGTATCGCCCTGTTACAGCGGGTGCCAGACGGATGGCACCTGGTCGGCGAGGTCCCGCTGGACACGGCGGACCTGTCGGCGGCCCTGTCGGACTTGCGGTTAAAGGCGCAGCGACTGGATCCATCGGGGCTGCGGACCAAACTGATGATCCCCGCCGAACAGATTCGTATGATGTCGCTGGATGATCCCCACGCCACGCGTCAGGACGTTGAATTTGCACTGGAAGGCAAGACCCCTTACGCCTTGCAGGATCTTGTCGTCGATTACCAGGTCAACGATCAGCGCACCCATATCGCGGCCGTCGCGCGCGAAACGCTGGACGAGGCAGAGGCCTTTGCCGACGAACACGGGTTCAATCCCACCGTCTTTGTCGCCGTGCCGCAGGACGGCACCTTTGCGGGAGAGATCTTTTTCGGCCCGACCCGGACCGGCGGGCAGGACAATGCGGTGCGCGATCTGCGCCCCGTCGTGCAGAACGGCCGCGCGGTTCTGCCGGAACCAGTGGAAAAGGTCGCGGACGTCCCGCCAGCGCCCGCACCGACGTCCGCACCGGCGCAATCCAGCCCGGTTGCGGCCCCGCCAGAGCCGATGTTTGCGTCGCGCAGCCGCGTGCCTGCGACAGCGCCGCCCCCGCCCCCCGCAAGGGACCCGGAGGCAAATGCGGCGGGCATGACCCTGACCGTCAATCCGATTGCCACCACGCGCCAGGCCGCACCGTCAGCGCCCACAACCCAGCGCCCCCCGCTGATGGCAGAGGCCCCTGACGCCGCACCGCGCAAGGCCCCGGCCGCACCGGCACGGCTGAACGGCAAGGCCGGGACAGGCGTCAAGGCGCAACCCGTGCAGGCACCACCGCCCGAACCATTGTTCACCCGGCGCAAGGAACCGCCCCCCGTGTCTGGATCGGTCAACGGCGCGCTGGCGCCTGATCTGACCCGGGGTGCATCCCGGCCCGCCGCTGCGACGCCGCCACCGGTCAAACGGCCCATGACGCCGCCCCCGCCTTTACGGACGGCCTCTGGCGGTGTGCAGACGGACGCGGGGGACGCCTTTGCCTCTGCCGCGATACCGGCGGCTGTCGTGGGCCCTGCTGCCGTTTCCCCTGCTGTCATGGCCCCTGCCATGATGGCAGCCGCCCCGCGTGCCACTGCAAAAGCCGCCGAACCCGCTGCTGTGCCGTCCCGTGGGCGTCGCGCGGCCGCGCCTGCCACCGCCACCGCAGCGCCCCGGGCGCGTCGCGGCAAGCCGCGGTTTCTGGGGCTGATCATGACCGCCGTCCTGCTGGTTGTGCTGCTTTTGATTGGCCTTTGGGCATCGACGCTGCCACCCGGCGGGCTTGCGGCGTGGTGGCGCGGCACGCCACCCGTCGCTTTGGCCGGCACGGACGTTGATCCAGACACCCCCGCCGCCACGGACACAGCGCCACTGGCGATCGCTGCAGTCACCCCCCCGGCAG
>JBBREW010000087.1:0-8756 GCA_038225335.1 Rhodobacterales bacterium | reverse complement strand
TCCGCTGGACCTATGCCCGCGCGCTGGCCCATCGTCAGCCGCGGTATCGCGCCATGGCCGACCGCTGGGGCCTGACCATCCCCGCCAGTGAGATCGGCGCGATCCGCACGGCCGCGGATTTCGACACGCTGGTGGCTGCGGCACTGACCCGGGTTGCGATGCGGCCGTAAAACGCCTAACTGACGGTACTAATCCACAGGAATACTGCCATGCCGATCAAACTGCCTGCTTCACTGCCCGCCTATGACGTGCTGTCGCGCGAAGGCGTCATGGTGATGGCAGAGGATGCAGCCGACCGGCAGGATATCCGCCCGCTGAGGATCGCCCTGCTGAACCTGATGCCGAAAAAGATCCAGACAGAGAACCAGTTTGCCCGGCTGATCGGCGCGACCCCGCTGCAGATCGAACTGTCCCTGATCCGCATGTCCGAACACCAGACCCGCAACACAGCCGCCGCCCATATGGAGGAATTCTACCGTCCGTTTTCGGATGTCGCCGCCACGGGGGAAAAGTTCGACGGGCTGATCATCACCGGCGCGCCCATCGAACATCTGCCCTTTGGCGATGTGACCTATTGGGACGAATTGCAGCAGGTGTTCGACTGGACCCAGACCCATGTGCAATCGACCTTTGGCGTGTGCTGGGGCGGTATGGCGATGATCAACCATTTCCACGGCGTCAAGAAATATGATCTCGAAAACAAGGCGTTCGGATGCTTTCGTCATGTCGTGTCTGAACCGTCGTCGCCTTATCTGCGCGGGTTTTCCGACGATATCGTGGTCCCGGTCAGCCGCTGGACAGAGGTGCGGCAGGCGGACATCGACGCGACGTCTGGCCTGACCACGCTGATCTCGGGAACCGTGTCCGGTCCCTGTCTGGTCGAAGACCCGGCACACCGCGCGCTTTATGTATTCAATCACTTCGAATACGACAGCACATCGCTGAAACAGGAATACGACCGCGATGTCGCAGCGGGCGTACCGATCAATGTCCCGATGAATTATTATCCCGATGACGATCCCTTGATGACCCCCCAAAACCGCTGGAGGAGTCACGCGCATCTTCTATATGGCAACTGGATCAACGAGATCTACCAGTCAACGAAGTATGATTTGAATGAAATTGGCACCTAAGGTCATGTTGTGGGTCGCGCTGATCTTGGGTGCTGCGGCCGTGCTGACGGGCTGCACGGCGGCCTACCGGGTCGGTCAGGCGGAACAGGCCTATCCCCCGATCGGCCAGTTCGTGACCGTTCAGGGTGGCGCGCGCGTCCATTACATTCAGGCCGGGTCCGGCCCGGATGTGGTGCTGATCCACGGCGCGGGCGGCAACCTGCGGGATTTCAAATTCGACCTGTTCGACCGGTTGACGGACCGTTACCGCGTCACCGCCTTTGACAGGCCGGGACTGGGATATACCGACCGTTTTCCGGGTCTTGCCAGCGGGTCCACCGCGACGACCGGTGAAAGCCCGCTGCAGCAGGCCTTGATGTTGCGCGACGCGGCGGCGCAACTAGGCGTGACCGATCCGGTGGTCGTCGGCCACAGCTTTGGCGGTATCGTGGCCTTTCAATGGGCGCTGATGGGTCTGGACGAAGACAGCCCTGTGAACGCCGCCGGTCTGGTATCCTTTGCCGGGGTGGCGATGCCTTGGCCCGGCGATCTGGGCCCCTATTACCAGATCAACGGCAGTGCCTTTGGCGGTGCTGTCACCATCCCGCTGATCGCCGCCTTTGTGCCGACATCCACCGTCGAAAACGTCATCGAAGGCACCTTTGCTCCGCAGGCGGCCCCCGCAGGTTACGGTGATTACATCGGTGCGCCCCTCACCCTGCGCGTCGACACATTTCGCGCGAATGTGCGGCAGGTGAACACGCTGCGGCCGCATGCGGTTGCCATGTCCGCCCGCTATCCTGACCTGACGCTGCCGGTCGAAATCCTGCACGGCACGGCAGATGACACGGTGCCGATTGCTGTCCATTCGGACCGGGCGGTTGCCCTTATTCCCGGTGCAAATCTGGTGCGGATGGACGGTGTGGGCCACATGCCGCATCATGTCGATCCTTTGGGCGCTGTCGCGGCGATTGACCGGGCCGCCGCCCGTGCCGGATTGAACTAAGCCGCTGACCCACCCATAGTGTTTGCGACAGCGGAGGACGGTCATGACGAAACCATTTGACGGCGGCATCACCCGCTATTTCGAACAGGATGCCCCGGCTGATATCAGGGAAGCCATCGCAGATGGTGGCAAGAAAACGATCCTGAACCCTGATTATCCTTACGACGCACCTTGGAAACGCAAGGAATACGACAGCGCACTGGAGGCGTTGCAGATCGAACTGGCGAAACTTCAGGCCTCGACCCAGAAGGACGGCCAGCGGATCGTCGTGGTCTTTGAAGGGCGCGATGCAGCAGGCAAAGGCGGCACGATCAGCCGGTTTCGCGAAAACATGAACCC
Source organism: Rhodobacterales bacterium (assembly GCA_038225335.1). Taxonomy (GTDB): domain Bacteria; phylum Pseudomonadota; class Alphaproteobacteria; order Rhodobacterales; family Rhodobacteraceae; genus Loktanella. Next base: position 6,299 of record JBBREW010000087.1, on the reverse strand, counting down.
CCGCCATGCCCGCGTCGTGGCACTGGCCACACCGACGGCCACGGAAAAGACCGAATGGTATTTTCAACGCTATATCAGGCACTTGCCCGCCGCGGGCGAAATCGTCTTTTTCGACCGCAGCTGGTATAACCGGGGGGTCGTCGAACATGTGTTCGGGTTCTGCACCCCGGCCGAACGCGAACAGTGGTTTCAGCAGGTCACGGCCTTTGAACAGATGCTGGTCGATGACGGGATCAAGCTGTTCAAGCTGTGGTTGAACGTCGGACGCGCGACTCAGCTGAAACGCTTTCTTGACCGCGAAGACGACCCTTTGAAACAATGGAAGCTCAGCCGGATTGATGTCGAAGGCCTGCACAAGTGGAACGAATACACCGTGGCCATCACGGAAACCCTGAACCGCACCCACGCGGTCAAGGCACCTTGGACCCTGATCCGGTCCGACGACAAGCGCCGCGCCCGCGTGAATGCCATCCGTGCCGTGCTGGCACCGCTTCACTATGAGGGCAAGGAGATTGCCGGGATCGGCGCGCTTGACCCGCTGATCGCAGGAGACCCAGACCTGCGCCATGGTTAAGCGCGGCTACCACCACGGCAATCTGGCGCAGGCGCTGGTCGAGGCTTGCCTGTCCCTGATCGAGAGCCGTGGGCCGACCGGATTTTCCCTGTCGGAGGCCGCCAGAGAAGCGGGCGTGACCCCGGCTGCCGTCTATCGCCACTTTGAAGGCCGCGATGATCTGATTGCAGAGGCGGCCCTGCAGGGTTTCGTCATCTTTGGTGACCGGATGCAGGCCGCCTATGCCGCCGGCCAGCCGTCGGATCTGCGGGCGTTTCTGGCGACGGGGGCGGCCTATCTGGATTTCGCCCGCACCAATCCCGGACATTACGTGGCGATGTTCGAAAGCGGTGTCTCCATCAACCGCTCTGCTGCGCTGAACAAGGCAGCGACGCGGGCGTTGGGCGTGCTGGAAGCGGCGGCGCATGATCTGTCGCAACACATCCCGCCGAACCGTCGCCCGCCGCCGCAGATGTTCGCAGCCCATATCCTGGCCCTGTCCCACGGTGTCGTCGAATTGTTCGCACGCGGCAATCCTGGCACCAAAAGCCCCTATCCCCCCGAAGATCTGCTGGAAACCGGCATCGGTGTGTATCTGCGTGGCCTTGGAATCCTGCCGCCTGATCTGTGAAGGATGCCGCATCTTGCGTCCGCACGCGCCATGGCGGACAAGGTGCCATCTTTAAAGGAACAGCCTGCGATGGACGGAACACTCGCCGCGATCTTTGTCATCACCAGTCTGACGGACATGGCCCTGACCGACTGCCGGACGGGCTGTCTGGCAAAAGACACCGCCACGCCCCGCCTGTCATTTCAGATCGGCGATGTGCGGTTCGACGACGACAGCATCGGCGGGGAATTCTACGTGGGGATGGACCTTGGCGTGACCCGCGGGCCGTTTCAGCCGACGGTGGCTGCGTCCCTGACCGATGGTGGCGCCGCATGGGTCGGGGCCGGTCTGAAATGGGTCAGCCGCGACCTGTTGCCCGGCCCTGTGTTCATCGAAAGCAGCCTGATGCCGGGATTTCATCTGAACGGCGATGGCCCCGATCTGGGCGGCAATCTGCAATTCCGCTCGTCGCTGGGGGTCGGTGTCGATTTTGGGGGCGACCGCACGCTGACGGTGGCCTATGACCACAGGTCGAATGCGGACACGGACGTGACCAATCCGGGGATGGAAGTGTTGTCGCTGCGCTTTGCCACGGCGTTCTGATACAGCGTCCCTCATGCGCAGACAAAAAAAGGGCGGCCACTGGGGCCGCCCTTTGTCGTCTGGACCAGAACCATGCTTAACGCTTGGAGAACTGGAAGCTCTTGCGGGCCTTCGCCTTGCCATACTTCTTACGCTCGACCACGCGGCTGTCGCGGGTCAGGAAGCCGGCAGCCTTCAGGGCCGCACGCAGGGACGGATCATAAAGCTGCAATGCCTTGGACACGCCGTGCTTGACTGCACCGGCCTGACCCGACAGGCCACCACCGGCAACCGTTGCCATCACGTCGAATTCACCGACAACGCCAGCGATCTGAAACGGCTGCTTCAGGATCATCTGCAGCACGGGACGGCTGAAATAATCGTCGATCGGCTTGCCGTTCACGACGACCTTGCCGGAACCGGGCTTGATCCAGACGCGGGCAACCGCATCCTTGCGCTTGCCGGTCGCATAGGCGCGGCCAAGGCTGTCGCGGACAGGCTCGCGCGGGGCGGCCATCGGCTGTTCAGAGCCTTGCACGCCACCGATATCGGCGGTCACGGCATTGCCCAGCTCTTCGAGAGAGTTGATCTGATCGGCCATTATGCAGTCCTCGTGTTCTTCTTGTTCATGGACGCCACGTCCAGAACCTCGGGCTTCTGGGCTTCCATGCCATGCGCTTCACCCGCAAAGACCCGCAGATGGGTCATTTGCTGACGGCTCAGCTTGCCGCCGGGTAGCATCCGCTTGACGGCCTGCATGACGACCCGCTCCGGGTGCTTGCCATCCAGAATTTCGCCGGTGGTGCGGAACTTGATGCCGCCCGGGTGGCCGGTGTGCCAATAGTTCTTTTCGTCGCGCTTGTTTCCTGTGATCTGCACCTTTTCGGCGTTGATCACGATCACATTGTCGCCCATGTCCATGTGCGGTGTGAACGTCGGCTTGTGCTTGCCGCGCAGGCGCATGGCGATGATCGACGCAAGACGGCCAAGGACAACGCCTTCGGCGTCAACGATGATCCACTTCTTGTCGATATCCGCCGGGGTAGCGGTAAAGGTTTTCATATCTCACCAGAGTAGTTCGGGGGCCATCACTGACCCGTCATTCGGATAACCGGGCTTATAACCATGCAGGACGCACGGTCAAGCGGTCGGGATACTATTTTATACAACACAAACAGTAGCTTGCAATTAAGGTATAATAATACCCCATATTCAGACCGCAATCCGGGCCGGTGGCGCATTCAGCAAGGCCCGCAGCCGGACCATGGCCGTGCGGAAATCGGTGTGGCTGACCTGCCCGTTGACCGCAATCCGCACCGCATGCACCATCCGGCTGTCCCGCTGCACAAAGGCTTCGGCCGATTTCAGGACCACGCCGCTTGCCTTGGCCGCCTCTGCAAAGGCACCGGCCCGCCACGGCGACGGCAATGTCAGCCAGACAAAGGGCGCGCCATCGGCCCAGGCCAGATCATACCCCGCCAGCAGGTCCACGGCGCAGGCCACATCCTGCGCAAGCCGGGTCGTCACGGCCGCGATGATGCCCGGCATCTCTGGCGCGGCCATGACGCTGGCATAGACATGACACACCAGTTGCGACAGGCCAAAGCTGTGACCCGTCGCCGTCCGCACCAAGGCCTGCCCGCAGGATTGCGGGGCCACGGCAAACCCGATGCGCAATGCGGGCGTCAGTGATTTTGACGGCGATGTCACATACCATCCCAGATCCGGCAACAAGGCCCGATAGCTCGGCCCGACCCGCCGGGTGCGGCTATAGCAGTCGTCGTCGATCACATGGACGCCGTGCCGCTGGGCAATCGCGGCGATCTGCTGGCGTCGTGCCGGGGATGTGGCGCGTGTCGTAGGGTTGCACACCTCTGCCGCTGTGCAATAAAGCTGCACCCGGTGCTGGCGGACAAGCTGGGCAAACACCTCTGGAATGGGGCCTTCAGTGTCCCACGGCACGGAATAGACCTCTGCCCGGCACAGGTCGGCGGCACTGCGGAATCCGTTATAGCTCAGCTCGTCCACGATGATCGCGGGGGCCGGACCATGCAGCACTGTCTGCATGATCATGACAACGGCATTCTGCCCGCCATGCGCCAGCACGATATCGTCCACATCCACCGGACCGACGGCGCCCGGGTCCAGTGTCGCGCAAAAGGCCAGCCGTGCGGCCCGGTCGGTCGCCCGGCTGGGATAACGCATCAGCGTATCCGGCGGGGCAGAGGCAAGATCAGCCAGCACCCGCGTCATCAGGGCACCCTGCCCCATGTCCGGCATGCGCGGACTGACCAGATAACCCGGATCGCCCTGTTCGACGGGAAAATCAGCCATCAGGGACGGGGCCATGTTCTGCGCCACGTCCTGCGCGACCCCCGGCGGCACATGCGCCGGACGGTCCGCGACAAAGGTGCCCCGTCCGACACCGGCCACCAGCACCCGATCTTCGACCAGCATGCGGTAAGCCCGTGCCACGGTGCCCGGCGTGACACCGACCCGGTAGGCCAGATCGCGCACCGGGGGCAATTGCGCGCCCGGCTGCAACTGGCCACTGGCCACGCCGTCCCGGATCGTCGCCGCCAATGCCGCATACTTTGACCGCGAGGTGGTCCCCGACAGATCGGGCGACCACATTGTATCGGTTACAATCATTTTCTGGACAGCCTGCTTTGCACTTTGTATCCCTACATCATAGCAATCCGCTATATTGTGTCAATACAATTTAAGGAACGGACCCATGTCACACGCGCTGCACCCCGCGCAACTCGCCCTTCTGAACAGCCGGCAGACCCTGCCAAAGCTGGCGCAGATCTGCGTGCTGATTGCGGTGGCCGTGACCATCTGGGATACCCGCCGCCGCACCCGGCGCGCCTTGGCCGACCTTGAACCCCACGCATTGCGCGACATCGGCCTGACCCCCGGTCAGGCCCGAAAAGAGGCGGACAAAGCCTTTTACCAGCGCTGAGTTTCGACCCGAGCGACTATGGCCAGCCTTCGGGCTGGCCTTTTTTGCCCACGGGCGCCGGTGTCACCGCTGCGGCGGAATGGCATAGGTCAGACTGGCGCGCGCCACCGGTTCCGCCACCCCTTCGGAAAACAGCAGGGCATCGCCCACCGCCAGCTGTCGTCCCAGTTTCAGCAACCGCGCGTCGCAGATCAGATCGACGCCGCTGGCGGGTTTGCGCATGAAATCGATGCTGCAATTTGTCGTGACGGCCAGGGCCACAGGTCCCAGACGCGACAGGATCGCCAGATAGACCGCCACATCAGCCAGCGCGAACATGCTGGGGCCTGACACGGTGCCGCCGGGCCGTAAATGCCGGTCGGCCACGGCCAGACGCACGGCCAGCCCGCTTGCGTCCAACCGGTCGATGCTGAACTCTGCGCTGACCTGTGGAAATTCATCCCGCAGGAATGCCATCAGCGCGCTTTTGTCCATGCGCAGTTCCATCCCGGGCCTCCCTGTCCTAACATCACGCCCACAACACCAGAGAAGGGCCGCCATGACAATCCTGACCCGCGACGACAGCGCCCATGTGGCCACCCTGACCTTGCAGGCACCGGATCGGCTGAACGCGCTGTCCACCGCGATGCTGACGGCCCTGCACGACGCATTGGACAATATCGCCGATGATCCGGTCATCCGTGTCGTCATCATCCGGGGGGCGGGCCGGGCCTTCTGTGCCGGTCACGACCTGCACGAACTGCGCGATCTGGCCAATGGCCCGGACAAGGGCGTCGCTGGCCTGACAGCACTCTTTGATCGATGTTCGGCCCTGATGGGGCGGATACAATCCCTGCCCCAACCCGTCATCGCACAGGTCCACGGCCTTGCGACCGCTGCGGGGTGCCAGCTGGTCGCGACCTGCGATCTGGCCATGGCCAGCGACGAGGCGCGCTTTGGTGTGAACGGGGTGAATATCGGGCTGTTCTGTTCCACGCCGATGGTCGCTTTGACCCGCAATGTGTCGCGGAAAATGGCGTTCGAAATGCTGACCACCGGCCGCTTTCTGACCGCAGACGAGGCGCAGGCCCAGGGCCTGATCAACCGCGTCGTACATGCCGATCAACTGGCCCGCGACACCCGGGCGCTGGCGGATAGCATCGCAGCCAAACTGCCTGCCGCGGTGCGGATCGGCAAACAGGCCTTTTATACACAGGCCGGCATGACGACAGCAGACGCCTACGCCTATACCGGCAAGGTCATGGTCGCGAACATGACCCGCGACGACACCGTGGAAGGGGTCGATGCCTTTCTGACAAAACGCAGCCCCGATTGGTCATAGAACCTGGGGCCACAGGATCACCACCCGTCGCCCCTATACACTCACCGCCCCTTGCGCTTCTTCTCGTCAAAAATATCCCGGGGGACGTCCGCAGGACGGGGGGCTGGCCCCCCTTCTTTCGCCCGCCTGAAGCCGCGCGTTGACGGCACATCCGATCACAGATCGTAGATGTTTTTGAACTTCGCTTCCAGATAGGCCAGCAAGGGTGCTTCGGACGGTGGCGTGCCGCCACAGGCGCGGGTGATGATGTCGCGCGGCTGATAAAGCC
>JBBREW010000086.1:0-8783 GCA_038225335.1 Rhodobacterales bacterium | reverse complement strand
AGGCCGTAGCGATCATCCTTGGCGCGCATAAGCCATGGAGTGAAGCGCCGCCGGGGCACAGAATGACGCGATGTGGATTTTCATGACCCTGATCGCTGCGACTGGTGATCGGGACGGGCGCGATGCCATCCTCGCCCGTTGCGACAGCCGCACGTCACGGCGCCGGGCAGGGCCTGTGGAAACCCCCCGGGCTGCGGGGCTGGCGATACCGGACGTTGTCGGATAGGAACAGGCACCTGATCCCGCAGAGCCGAGGTTTTTCAAGTAAGCCTGATGACGAAACCCACGCCCCAGAAAACGTCGCGCAGCCGTGACCCTGTGCGGACCAAGGCGCAGTTGACCAAGGCCGCGTTGAGCGAATTTGCGGATCACGGTTTTCATGGTGCGCGCGTGGACCGGATCACACGTGCGGTGGGCTGCAATCCGCGTCTGCTGTATCACTACTTTGGCAGCAAGGAAAAACTCTACGTTTCGGTCATCGAAGACATCTTTGCCGACATTCGCGCACAGGAACGCGACCTGCAACTGGCGCAGCTGGATCCGCTGCCAGCGATGCGGCGTCTGGTCGAATTCACCTATGATTTTTTCGACAGCAACCCGCATTTTGTGAAAATGACGCGCAATGAAAACCTGTTGGAAGGCAAGTTTATCGCCCGGACAGAGGTTGTGCGCACGTCGTCCCAACCGCTGATCGACGCCATCGGCGGGATCATCACCCGGGGCCGGGCCGAAGGCGTGTTTCGCCACGGTTATGATGCCTTGCAGATATACATCACCATCGTTGCGCTGAGCGCGCACCACCTGAACAACGGTCACACGCTGACTGCGATCTTCGGTGTTGATCTGCTGAGCCCCGCATGGCGGCAGGCCCGGCGCGCCCACAGCATCGAATTGGTCCTGAACGCGCTGACGGGCGGCAATTCAACCGCGATTTGATTCTTCGGCCGTTCTGAAACTGGTTTTTTTTGTTGCACCGACACAAGGGGCCGCTGGTTTTTTGTGCGTCTCCGGCTTTAATTCATAAGATGCTTACTTAGGTGCGGGCGCGCCCCTTCTCAGTGCCTTGGGCGCGATGTTTGCTGTCCGCATGAACACCACATTGAAAATATCAGTCCCGCCAAGCCCCGCGCCCAGCGCCGCGGTGGCGTCGCGCGAAAATCCGGTGCATCCGCGCCCCGCGATCGAACTGCAAGACGCCGCTGTCGTTTTCGGCACCGGACCGCAGGCGGTCACGGCGCTGTCCCCAACGACCCTGCGGATGGAGAGGGGGGATTTCCTTGCGCTTGTGGGGCCGTCCGGATGTGGCAAATCGACGATCCTGCGGCTGGCCAGCAATCTGATCCAACCGTCTTCCGGCAATGTTCTGTTGGGCGGTCGCACGGCGGCGGCCAAGGAATTGCGCATCGGCATGGCGTTTCAGAACCCCACGATGCTGCCTTGGCTGACCATCGAAAAGAACGTGATGCTGCCCCTGAAAATCGTTGAACCGTTCAAGCGCACGTTCCACCGCGACCGCAACGGTGCCTACCGCGACCGTGTCCACGCTTTGCTGGCGCAGGTAGGCTTGCAGGATTTTGCCGGCCATTTTCCGTGGCAGTTGTCGGGTGGCATGTTGCAACGCGCCAACCTGTGTCGCGCGCTGATACATGATCCCGATCTGCTGTTGCTGGATGAACCTTTTGGCGCGCTGGATCAGTTCACGAGAGAGGAACTATGGCAGGTTCTGCAGGACCTTTATCTGGACCGCAAACCGACCGTGCTGCTGGTGACGCATGACCTGCGCGAGGCGGGATACCTTGCCCGGCGCATCTGCGTGATGAGCGCGCGGCCCGGTCGCGTGATTTCGGACAAGGCGGTCACGATGCCACAGCCCCGCGACATCAGCGTCATCTACAGCCCCGAATTCGTCCAGATGACCCAAGGCCTGCGCGAGCTGATCGCCCAGATCCGAAAATGACGCGGCGAGCACACGAGGAAGCTAAACCATGACCGAAGCTGCCAAAATCCGGATGATGTCATTGTCCTTGATCGTGGGGTTTTTCCTGATGTGGGAAGTGCTTTGCATCATCCTGAATGTATCTGATCTGATCCTGCCGCGGCCCTCGGAAATTGCTGTCACGTTGTGGACCCGCTTTCCCGTCCTGTGGCCGCATATCCTGCAGACCCTGTATTCGACCCTGACGGGATTCACGCTGGGCGTCATGATCGGTGTATCGCTGGGGGTGCTGATCGGGACGTCCCGTATCGCCTATGGCGTGGCCTATCCATTGCTGGTGGGATTTTCGTCCATTCCCAAGGTCGCCGTTGTTCCGATTTTCGTGCTTTGGTTCGGGTCGGGCACCACACCGGCGATCCTGACCGCCATGGTGATCTGCGTGTTCCCGATCGTCGTGAATATCTCGACCGGTCTGGCCACGACGGAACCTGATCTGGAAGATGTGCTGAAAACGCTGGGCGCGTCAAAACGGGAAATCCTGTGGAATGTGGGTCTGCCCCGCACGATGCCTTACTTTTTCGCCTCGCTGAAGGTCGCGATCACACTGTCCTTTGTTGGGGCGGTCCTGTCCGAAACGGTGGCCTCGAACCGGGGCATCGGCAATGTGATGATGACCGCGTCATCCAACTTTCAGGTCTCACTTGTCTTTGCGGGGTTGTTCATCCTCGCCTTGATGGGGGTCGCACTTTACGCCTTTTTCTCTTTCCTCGAAAGCCGCGTGACCGGCTGGGCCACACGCGGCAACGATATTGCCGTCACCTGATTTTTCCCTTTTCCAAAATCTGCCATAAAAGGAATGCCACCATGAAAACTGCTGTGTTCGGGGCTGTGATTGCCCTTGTTGCTGGCCTCTCGCCCGCTTGGGCGCAGACCGATATCCGGTTTACCCTGGGTTGGAAAACCCAAGGTTCTGACGCGCCCTTTCTGCTGGCGCAAAGCAAGGGTTATTTCGCCGAAGAAGGATTGAACGTCACGATCGACCAAGGCGAAGGGTCAGCCGCGACCGTCACACGGATCATGGGCGGGGCCTATGATGCGGGGTTTGGCGATATCAACGCCATCATCCAGAACGCGGCCGAACGTCCGGGCATGGCCCCGGTCATGGTCTATCAGCTGTGGAACCGCCCGCCTTTCGCAATCGTGACACCAAAATCATCCGGCATCGAAACCCCTGCCGATTTCGAAGGCCGCACGCTGGGTGGGGCCCAAGGCACACCGACCACCCGCCTGTTCACGGTTTTCGCCGAACTGAACGACATTGATCTGACCACCATTTCACAGGAAAGCATGGCACCCAACCTGCAAGAGCCGATGTTGATCCGTGGCGACATCGACGGTGCATTTGTCTTTACCATCACCAGCTGGTTCAACCTGATCGCCAATCGTCAGGACCCCGAAGCCGATTACAACTGGTTCAAGTTCGAGGATTACGGGATGGACCTGTATTCGAACGGGTTGATGGTGTCGCAGGCGATGTTGGCCGACAATCCCGATGCCGTGGCAGGACTGGTGCGTGCCGTGAACCGTGCCACGCTGGAAATCGCCAAGGATCAGGACGCCGCGATGGAGGCGGTGACGGCCTTCGACAACCTCGTCGATAGTGCGAACGAGCGTGACCGCCTGAACTTTGCCCTGACGAACCTGATGAATGCCCCCGAAGTCGACACAATCGGCATGGGCGATCTGGACGACGACCGCCTGACCCGCGCGATCGCGATCGTGGCAGAGGGCTATGGTCTGGAACGTGTGCCGGAAGCGTCAGAAATTTTTGACCGCAGCTTTCTGCCACCCGTATCAGAGCGTGCTTTTGCCGTCGAAATCATGAACTGAAGGCTTCACCCTTGCGCCGGTGCGGTCATCCGCTCCGGCGTTTTTTCGCTTCAGCTCCTCCCTTACCGCATCACCGGAACCGGACAGTAACCCATGCCTGCCTCCCAGACCCTTATCCGCGGTGGCCTTGTATTGGTGGACAACGCCCGGTTCGAAGCCGTCTCTTTACTGGTCGAAGACGGCGTGATCACGGCGCTGATCGACGGTGAGGGTCCGGATGATCTGGATGTGATCGACGCGTCAAACCGCATCATCATTCCCGGGCTGGTGAACGGCCATACCCATTCTCATGGCGCACTTGGCCGCGGTGGTGTCGCTGAATCCGCCACGCTTGAACCCTTTCTTGCGGGGGCCTCTGCCCTCAACGGGCAGCGCAATGTCGATGACCTGCGCCTGTCTGCCCAGCTATCCGCGGCAGAGATGATCCGCAAAGGCTGCACCGCCTGTTTCGATCTGTGCGCAGAACTGCCCGGCCCGTCCGTCGCCGGTATCCACGCCGTGGCACAGGCTTATCAGACCGCCGGTATGCGCGCTGTCGTCGCGCCCATGATATCGGACCGCACGCTGTATCAGGCGATCCCCGGCCTGCTTGACGCCTTTCCCGAAACGCTGCGCGCGAGTTTGGCCGCTATCACCCTGTCGCCGTGGCAGCAGACACTGGCCACCGTCCGCGACGCGATCAAGCGCTGGCCCATCTCCATGACCCGTGTCCGCCCCGGGATCGGTCCTGCCATACCGCTGCACTGCTCTGATGACTTTCTGGTTGCCTGCGCTAACCTTGCCACCGACCTTGATCTGCCGCTGCAAACCCATCTTGCGGAAACACGGATGCAACAGATCGCCGCCCGCAGCCGCTATGGCAGCACCCTGACGGCGCATCTGGACAGGCTTGGCGTCCTCTCTGCGCGTTTCAGCGGCGCGCATGGCGTCTGGTTGTCGCAGGACGAGGCAGGCCTTCTTGCCGCCCGCCGTGCGGGTATTGTCCACAATCCCCTCAGCAACCTGCGCCTTGGGTCCGGGACTGCACCGCTGCGCATGTTGGCGGATGCCGGGGTCAGGATCGGGATCGGCACCGATGCGTCCAATACCTCCGATGGGCAGAACATGTTCGAAGCGATGCGCCTTGCCGCCACCCTGAGCCGCGCACAGGCCGCGCCCGCAGACCGATGGATCACGGTGCCAGAGGCGTTCCACATGGCGACCGAAGGCAGCGCAAATATCATGGGGTTGAATAACGTCGGCCGCATTGCACCCGGCTGGGCCGCAGATATGTTGTTCCTTGATCGCGACTATTGCCACTATGTCCCGTTGCGCGATGTCCTGTCGCAGATCGTGCTGGCCGAAAACGGGGCCGCCCTGCGCGAGGTGATGATCGACGGCCAGACCGTTTTCAGGGACAACCGCATCGTGACACTGGATGAACCCGCACTGGCAGGTCATGCCCGCGCCGCTGCTGCCCGCCTTGACCACGCGAATGCCGATGCCCGCCAGATCGCAGAGGCCGCAGGCATCGTGATCCGCAGTTTCTGTCACGCCGCCTGCACCACCCACACCCCTGAATAAGAGGCTCTTATGGACGACCACATTGACCCACTCACCGCCGCAAAAGCCATCGTAGAGGCCTATCTGGAACGGTCCATGATCCCGGACCCGGAAGGTGCGTCTGCCTATCTGGCCCCGGGTTTCGATCTGGTCTTTACCGGCGGACGCACCTTTGCCGGCCCCGCCGACAGCGCTGCTTTCAATGCCAAACGCTATGCCTGGGTCAAGAAAAGGTTCCTGCGCACGGATGCGGCACTGGACCCCGATACCGGCGATGTGCATGTCTACAACACCGGTTTCCTGTATGGTGCATGGCACGACGGCACCGCGTTCGAAACCAACCGCTACATGGACAAATTCATCGTGCGCGACGGCAAACTGACCCGCACCGATGTCTGGAATGACAGTGCGGAAATCCTGTTGCACAAAGCTGGACTGGCAGAAGCGGAGCTTTGACAGATGCTGCCTCATCACGACCGCTATGACTATGTCCCGATTACCCAGCGTGCCGATTATGACTGGCCGAACGGCACGCGTTTGGCCGTTTATATCGGCCTGAACCTTGAACATTTTGCCTTTGGCGATGGGTTGGGGGCCGAACTCGCCCCCGGTGGTCCGCAGCCTGATGTCATGAACTATGCCTGGCGGGATTATGGCAACCGTGTCGGCGCATGGCGGATGCGGGATATGTTCGATGCGCTTGATCTGCCTGTCAGTGTGCTGGCGAATTCCGCCATGTATGACTATGCGCCCGCACTCATGGCGGCCTTTCGTGCGCGTGGTGACGACGTGGTGGGTCACGGTCGTACGAATGCCGAACGCCAAAGCGTGATGACCGAAGCGGAAGAAGCCCGTCTGATTGCCGAGGCGACGGATATCCTCACACAGGCCGAAGGCACCCCGCCAAAAGGCTGGCTCTCGCCCTGGATTGCCGAAAGCCGCGTGACACCCGATCTTCTGGCAGAGGCCGCATACGGCTATACGCTGAACTGGTGCATGGACGACCAGCCGGTCTGGATGCGGACCCGCGCGGGTCGTCTGCTTGCGATCCCCTATCCGCAAGAGGTCAACGACATCCCCGCCATCGTCGCCCGCAAAGACGGCGCTGCACAGTTTGCCGATATGATCATCGACAATTTCGACGAGATGCTGGAACAGTCCGCGCAGCAACCGCTGGTCATGGGGATTGCCCTGCACCCCTATCTGGTCGGGCAGCCTTATCGGTTGCGGCAGTTGCGCCGCGCGCTGAACCATGTGGTCGCGCACCGACGTGACATCTGGCTGACCACGGCGGGACGCATCCACGCCTACTGCCGGGATGACATCCCGGACCTGATACCATGACCGGGTGTCATCTGCTGCACGGCAGGGCGTTGTAGCCCCTGCGCTTGGGGCGGCAGCAGTGGTCAGGCGACCGCGGTGATGGCTGACCCACGCCCTGCAAATCCCTGACTGCCCGAATATCGTTCAGCGCCCGGTATGCAGGGCGCTGAACAATAAACGGGTATGCGGATAATGACCGCATCAGCCTTTTGCCTGCTGGTCCACATGCGCCTTCCAACCGCCCAAGGCGGTAATCTCCGGTGCGTTTACCAAGGCATGGGCTTCGCACAGAAAACCACTGACCGCGCGGCCATCGTCGAGTGTGATCTTGCCGATGCCCAAGGGCGCGGGGATCGCGCTGACAAATGTGCCGAACCCGGCCGGGGGCAGGCTCCAGACCTCTACCGCGATGCCGGGGCCGTCAAAGCCCGGATCGCGCACAAGGCCCGGCTTGGCCGGAACGGTGTCCACCAACGCATAAAGGCGGTAATCGCGCGCCGTTCTGCAAGCCTGCTTCAACCGCCCGCCCAGCCCCGTCAACTGGCTGTTCAGCGGCATGCCTGTCAGATGCGCGCCGACAACCACCACCTCTATGCCGCTCTCGGCCACCACGGGCCGTGCCGCAGGCAATGCGGCCTTGCGGTCGGCACCCATGCCCTGACCCAGCGCGCGGTGCAGCGTATCGGCAAAGGGAGCCAAAGCATCATCGCTGAAACCCGGCCCGATCAGCGTCACACCCGCGGGCAGATGCCCGTCCTGATCGAACCCGCAGGGCACCGCGATGGCGGCACAGCCCATCAGGTTGACAAAGTTTGTATAGCGCCCGAATGGCCCGTTCAGCCGGACCGGATCGGCCAGCATGTCGGCGACAGTATGGGTTGTCGGGCTGGTAGGCAGCAGCAGGATATCCACACATGCCCATTCGGCATCGGTTTTCCGCGCCAGTTCCAGCAGGCGGTATTGACCGTTGAATGCGTCAACCGCCGTCATGCCCTGCGCGCCGGAAATGATCTGTCGCACGGTCGGGTCCATCTGGTCGGCATGCGCGTCCACAAAGGATTCAATGGCAGCCAACCGTTCGGCGACCCATGGGCCGTCATACAAAAGGCTCGCCGCCTCGCGGAAGGGGGCATAGTCGATGGGCACGATCTGCGCGCCCAACTCTGCTGCCTTCGCGATGGCTGCGTCATACAGCCGTTCGACTTGTGTATTGCCGAAAAACTCGCGCTCTGCCCCGGCCAGAACGCCGATGCGCAGGGTCGCGGGCAGGTCCACGGGGGTCGCGGGCCGGGAATAGGGGTCGGCGGCATCGAACCCTTCCATCACCCGGCGTACCGCCACGCCATCGGCCACGCAGGCCGACAGGACGGTGACGCAATCCACCGACGCACAGGCGGGCACGACGCCGGTATTCGGCACCAACCCGGGCGTGGGTTTGATGCCGACAAGGTTGTTGAACATCGCAGGCACCCGGCCCGATCCGGCGGTATCGGTGCCAAGCGCAAAGCTGACGATCCCGCTGGCGACTGCCACCGCCGACCCGGAACTTGACCCGCCCGAAACATAGTCCGCATCAAACACGCAGCGCGGCGCGCCATAAGGCGAACGCGATCCGTTCAGGCCCGTGGCAAACTGGTCAAGGTTCGTCTTGCCCACCAGAATGGCCCCCGCAGCCCGCAACCGGGCCACCACGGTTGAATCTGCCGCAGGATCATAGGCATAGGCAGGGCAGGCGGCGGTTGTCGGCAGCCCGCTGGCGTCGATATTGTCCTTTGCCGCAAAGGGGATGCCCCACAGCGGCAATGATCCGGGCACCGGATGTGCGGCCATCAGCGCCGCGGCCGCAGCGGTCAATTCGGCATCGGGCACGGTCGAGATGAAGATGGCCGGGTCCTGCGACGCCGCCCGGCGGGCAATGACCTCCTCTACCAACTGCAGGGGGGTCAGATCACCGCTTTTGTAGGCGTCGGTCAGGGTCGTCAGGTCAAGCATCAGGGGCAGCATTCAGATTTCCTCCAGCACAAGCAGGGTGTCGCCACTTTTCACATTGGTCCCCGCCCCGGCGGCCACCGAACGCACGCGCCCGGCCTGC
>JBBREW010000085.1:0-8806 GCA_038225335.1 Rhodobacterales bacterium | reverse complement strand
GATCTGCCAGAGACAGTGTGGTCGGCAACCCCCGTCTATGCCAATGACACGCTGTATCTTGGCACACCGTTTTACCGGATCATCGCGCTTGATCCCGCCACGGGGCAGGAACGCTGGGCCTATGACAGCGCATCGACGCTGGAACCGCTGACGCAGCCCGCCCTGAAAAACCGCGGCGTTGCCTATTGGGACAGTGGTGCGGCGGGTGTCTGCGAAAAGCGGGTGTTTATTGGTACGATGGATGCGGAACTGCACGCGGTCGATGCTGATACAGGCCAACCTTGCGCCGATTTCGCAGAGGGCGGTGTGCTGAACGTCAATCAATGGAATCAGGTCAACGACGTCTTTCCCTTTTCGCTTTTGCAACCGCCGCTGGTTGTGGGCGATACCTTGCTGCTGGGGTGGGCCGGGATGGACTGGGAGTATTCCGTGGCGCCGCCGGGCAACCTGCTTGCCATCGATGCGCGCACGGGCGAATTGTTGTGGGATACGGGGTTCATCCCGCCTGAATTGATCTCTCGGACCGGAACGGCGAATATCTGGACGGCGATGACGGCGGACCCTGAACTGGGCTTGGTCTATGCCCCTGTGTCGTCGCCCAGCCCGAATTACTGGGGCGGCATGCGCACCGATCCGATCCCGCTGGCCACGTCGGTGGCGGCCATCGACATTGCCACGGGCGACATCGCATGGGCGTTCCAGCATATTCGCCACGACATCTGGGATTACGACACGCCGTCTGCCCCGACACTGGTGGATATCCCGCGTGATGGTGAAATCATTCCGGCACTGGTGCAGGCCACGAAACAGGGCTTTCTGTTCGTCCTTGACCGCCGCACCGGAGAGTCGTTGTTCCCGATTGAAGAACGAGAAGTCCCGAAAAGCACCGCCACAGGCGAGGTGACGGCACCGACGCAGCCTTTTGCGATGACCCCCGCACCCGTCGGCAGCCCTTTGGAAATTCCCGATGTCTGGGCGCTTTCTGATATCATCAGTCTGGGACAGTGTTCGCGCGAGCGTGAGGAATACCTTTATCAGGGTCTGTTCACTCCGCCATCCGAACAGGGCACGCTGTTCTATCCCGGCACTGCTGGCGCAACCAATTGGGGCGGGGTTGCCGTCGATCCGCGCAATGCGGTCCTTTATGTCAACGCGTCGCGGATCGTTCAATTCATTCGATTGATCCCGCGCGCCGAATACGACGCCTTGAATCCAGAAGGTGGCGGCAACGAAGAAGGCTATTCGCCGCAACAGGATGCGCCCTATGGCATTTACCTGACAGACTGGAGCAATTGGGCAGGCATCCCCTGCTGGGAACCCCCCTTCGGCACATTCTCTGCCATTGATCTGGCCAGCGGCGAATTGCTGTACGAGGTGCCTTTTGGCAAGGCGCAGTTCCATGGCTTTTACGGGTTGTCGGACTGGGGGTCCCCAACGCTGGGCGGACCCGTCGTCACCGCAGGCGGCGTGATCTTTATCGGTGCGTCGATGGACGCGCGTGTGCGTGCCCTTGATGCCGCAACGGGAGAGGAGCTGTGGTCCGATCTGGTCGAGGCACCCGCCGTGTCGATCCCTGCCGTGTTCACCCATCAGGGCGACGATTATGTGGTCTTTGCTGTCGGCGGCAATTCGATCCTGAAGCCAGAAGTGTCGGACCAGCTCGTGGCCTATCGGCTGCGCCGTTAGGGCTGGCGTGTTTCTGATGGGGGGCCAGCGATGGACGGATCGGTTCGGGACAGCGCCGTGACCTTTCGTGGAATTGTGCCACCGACCATGAACCGGGCCGTCGCCACGGAATGTGATCCAGCACGCAAAGGGTAACGATTTGCCTGAATTTTCCGTCGATGACGTGATCATACAGTTTGCCGCCGTAATCGTGGCGGCATTGATCGTGCAACTCAGCTTTGAACGGACGCGCGTGCCGGGGCTGATCGGCCTGATCATTCTGGGGATGGTCGTCGGGCCGGGCGGGGCTGCCCTTTTACCCGATGAGCCGGTGGTCGAACTTTTCGGGTCGATCGGTCTTTTGTATATCATGTTCATCGCCGGGGTCGAAATCGACATCGATCAGGTCAGGGACCGCAAGGTCGAGGCGATGTCCTTTGGCGCGATGGCGTTTGTTTTTACGTTTGTTGCCGCTTTCGGCGTCGGGCTGCTTTTTGATCTGAATGTCTGGGGTGCCCTGCTGCTGGGGGCGGCCCTGTCGTCGCATACGCTGGTGGCCTATCCGTTGGTCAGCAGGCTTGGGCTGGCGGGACGCAGGCCGATTGTGGCGGCAACCGGCG
The DNA here is from genome assembly GCA_038225335.1 of Rhodobacterales bacterium. Taxonomy (GTDB): domain Bacteria; phylum Pseudomonadota; class Alphaproteobacteria; order Rhodobacterales; family Rhodobacteraceae; genus Loktanella. The sequence continues at coordinate 6,521 of JBBREW010000085.1, read as the reverse complement.
GGACGCTGCTGACGGACACCGCGTCCTTGTTGGTATTGGTCGTCGTGATCCGGGCGGCTGACGGCGATGGCGGGTGGTCGTGGCTGGTGCCGGTGCTGTCGCTGGCCGTTCTGGCGGGCGCGGCGCTTTACCTTGTCCCCCGGGTGGCGGACACGATCTTGTCGAACAAATTGCACACACTCCCTGAAAAGGCACTGTTCCTGATGACGGTCCTGCTGGTTCTGTCGGTTCTGGCCGAATGGATCGGCACCGAAGATATTCTGGGCGCATTTCTGGCGGGTCTCTGTCTGAACAGGGCCCTGCATGCCAGAGAAGACCTCAAGCAGCATATCGAATTTGTCGGGCGCATGCTGTTCCTGCCGTTTTTCTTTGTCGAAACCGGGATGCGGCTGCGGCTTGAAGCCTTGCAGGACCCTGCGACGTGGCTTCTGGCTGTCGTCCTGATCGCCGTCATCATCGTCACAAAAGGTCTGAGTGCCGCCATCACGACGCGGCTGTTTCATTATTCAAGGACCGAAGGGCTGGCGATTGCAAGTCTGTCTTTCCCGCAGGCAGCGGCGACGCTTGCGGTTGTCGTCATCGGCATGGAACTTGACCTGATGGATACAGGCACAGCGGACGCCGTCATCATCGTCATTTTCATCACCTGCCTGATGGGCTCGCTTCTGACGTCCTATGCCGCACACCGGATGATTGACAGCGGACGGACATGACGCTGACCCTGGAAATCCGGTCGGATCGGACAAAAATTGGGCGAAAGTTGCGGGCGGCGTCGCCTGCAACGCGCCATCGGCATCATCGCGGCGCTTTCCGCGTTGCCAGACCCGCCGGCACCGGGCAGCGTCTGACGAACCGACGCCCTGCGGGACGCGTCTGAACGGGACGCAAGACAAAGGATGGTGCTGATGGCACGACGGGCGCTGGTCGACAGATATCCAATGACGGGACCGGACGACGTGTCCGCCATCGCTGCTGCCATGGCGCAGGGCCGACTGGACCCCGAACGGATCGTGGCGATCCTTGGCAAGACCGAAGGCAACGGATGCGTGAACGATTTCAGCCGTGGATTGGCGGTGCATGCCTTGCGCGGGCTACTGGCCACCTCTCTGACACCGCAGGCGTTTGATCTGTTGCCGATGGTCATGTCCGGCGGCACCGAAGGCGGGCTTTCGCCCCATTGGATCGTGCTGCACACAGCCGACGGCGCGGGCGATGGTCCGGCGCTTGCCTTTGCCAGCAGCGTCACGCCTGCGCTGCATCCGTCGGACATCGGGCGGACCGCGCAGGTCCACCTCGTCCGCGACGCGGTCGTGGCCGCAATGCAGGACGCCGGGATCACATCGCCGCAGGACGTGCATTATGTTCAGGTCAAATGCCCGCTTCTGACGGCCCAGCGGGTTGCGCAGGCCGGTGGCGATGTCGCGACAACCGATATGCTGAAATCAATGGGGTTGTCGCGGGGGGCTGCGGCGCTTGGCGTGGCCTTGGCGCTGGGCGAAATCGCCGCAGTCGCGGATGATGCCATCTGTGCGGACAGATCACTGTGGTCTGCGCGGGCGTCCTGTTCCGCCGGAATTGAACTGACCACCTGCGAGGTGGTCGTCATGGGGCAGTCAGCCGATTGGGGCGGGCCGCTGAGGATTGATCATGCGGTGATGGCGGACGCCATCGACGCGGCGGCCGTGACCGACCTGCTGGCGCGGGCCGGACTGACGGCGGGGTCTGCACGCCTGCACGCGCTGCTGGCCAAGGCAGAGGCCGCGCTGTCAGGCCAGATCCGCGGCGCGCGGCATACCATGCTGGACGATAGCGACATCTCTTCCACGCGCCATGCCCGCGGGTTCGTCGGCGGCCTTCTGGCCGGTCTTGCGGGCACCACGCAGATTTTTGTCTCTGGCGGGGCAGAACATCAGGGCCCCGACGGCGGTGGCCCGGTCGCGATCATTTTTGAAACACAGCAGGAGGGACAGCGATGACGGCACTCAGGATCAAGGCAGGCGACATGGTGTTCGACGCCCGGCTGGAAGAGGACGCCGCACCGCAGACCTGCGCCGCCTTTCGGGCAGCGATGCCGTTTCAGGGTCAGATCGTCCATGTCCGCTGGTCCGGTGAAGGGGTCTGGATTCCGCTGGGAACGCGTGACTTTGGCGTCGGTTATGAAAACCACACCAGCCATCCGGCACCGGGGCAGATGATCCTGTATCCCGGCGGGATATCAGAGACAGAGATTCTGCTGGCCTACGGTGGCGTCGAATTTTCGTCCAAGATGGGCCAGCTTGCGGGGAACCATTTCATCACGCTGACCTCTGGCCTTGATCAGTTGTCCGCCCTTGGGAACGCGGTGCTGTGGAAAGGGGCCCACGACATCAGCTTTGCCTTTGCATGACGGCCGTGTGGGCGGGCTGACGTTGCACCCCTGCGCGCAAATGCTAGAATTTGCAAAAGCGATGCAAATTTTGCAGCGCCGTGCAAGGGGCCGCCATGAAACACCTGCAAACCTTTCATTATATCGAAGGTGTCATGCGTGCCGGGTCGATCCGCAAGGCCGCCGACGACATGAACATCACCGCATCCGCCCTGAACCGGCGCATCCAGCGGTTCGAGGAGGAGTTCGGTTCGGAAATATTCGAGCGTCTGCCACGGGGGGTGCGCCTGAACCCGGCGGGTGAATTGCTGATGCAGCATTTTCGCACACAGGCTTCGGATATGCGCCGCGTGCAAAGTCAGGTCGCTGATCTGGCCGGTGAACGTCGGGGCCATATTGCGATTGCCTGTTCGCAGGCGCTTATGCCCTATTTCCTGCCGGAACAGATTGCGGGGTATCGCGGGGATCACGCGGGGGTCACCTTTTCCGTCATGGTGCGGGACCGCGAAGCGGCAGAGCATGATCTGGCGACATTCGAGAGCGACCTTGCACTGGTGTTCGAGCCGGTCCATCTGGTTGATTTTGAAGTGATTGCCCATTGCCCGCAGGTGATCCACGCTGTCATGCGGCGCGACAATCCCCTTGCCGCGCAATCCGAATTGCGGCTGCGCGACTGTCTGGATCATCCGCATGTGCTGCCCAGCACCGGTTACGGTGTCCGCGCCCTGATGGAGGTGGCGGCGGCCCGCGGCACGCGCCCGCTGCGTCCCAGCGTGGAAAGCGACAGTTTTGATTTCATGCGGCATTATGTGCGCCATGAAAACGCCATCGCCTTTCAAATTCCCATCGGGCTGCCGATGGCCGCAGACGCCACGGTCGTATCGCGCCCCTTGTCGGCGCGCGATGTGCCCGCCGGCAATCTGCTGCTGGGACAGCAGCGCGGGCGCACGCTGCCTGTGGCCTCTGCGCGGTTTGCGCAACGCCTGACCCGCGCCCTTGATCGCCTGTCGCAGGTCTAAATAAATGCGCGCTTAGAGCGGTGCATTTTTTGCACCGCTTTGGCGAATTTTAAGCAGACGTCAACAGCACTGATCCCCGCTAACCTTCATGTCATGATTTTCATCGGCGCCGCATCCGGCGTCCGACCAATATGGAGCGACGACATGCGCAGTATGACCCCTCTGAACCGCCGCCGTTTTCTGGGCACCAGCGCCGCCGCCCTTGGCGCTGCTGCGCTGACCGGACTGGCCAGGCCCGCACTGGCACAGGACACGCTGACCGTCGGGTTCATCTACGTCGGCCCCAAGGATGACTTTGGCTACAATCAGGCCCATGCCGAAGGGGCTGCCGTGGTCAAGGCGATGGACGGCGTCACGGTGCTGGAAGAAGAAAACGTCCCCGAAAGCCAGGACGTCCAGAACACGATGGAGTCGATGATCAACTTCGACGGCGCGACGCTGCTGTTCCCGACATCATTCGGTTACTACAACCCGCACGTGCTGGAAATCGCGCCAAAGAACCCCGATGTCCGTTTCGAACATTGCGGCGGGCTGTGGACCGAAGGCAACCCGACCAACGCCGGGTCCTATTTCGGCTATATCGGCATGGGGCAATATCTGAACGGCATCGCCGCCGGTCACGCGTCCAAGACCAAAAAGATTGGCTTTGTCGCGGCCAAGCCGATTCCGCAGGTTCTGAACAACATCAACTCGTTCCTGCTGGGGGCGCGTGCGGTCGATCCGACAATCACCTGTCAGGTGATCTTCACGGGTGAATGGTCGCTTGCCGTCAAAGAGGCAGAGGCCACAAACGCGCTGGCCGATCAGGGCTGCGACGTCATCACCTGCCACGTCGACGGTCCCAAGGTCGTCTGCGAAACCGCCGCATCCCGCGGCGCCTTTGTCTGCGGTTATCACGCCGACCAAACCCCGCTGGCCGGCGATCTGTATCTGACCGGTGCGGAATGGAACTGGGCCAACGTCTATACCGATATGGTCACAAAGACGATGGCCGGAGAGCCGATACCCAATTTCGTGCGGGGCGGTCTGGCGGACGGATTCATCAAGATGAGCCCGCTTGGACCTGCCAACTCTGACGCCGCGCGCGCGCAGTTCGAAGCGGTGTAGGCCGACAACATCGCGGGTGGCTGTGCCGCCTTCAAGGGACCGCTGAACGACAACACCGGCAATCCGATCGTGGCCGAGGGCGAGATGCTGGTGGAAACCGACACCGCCATCGAAACCATGGATTATCTGGTCGAAGGTGTTCTGGGGTCCACCAGCTAAGATGAGCATGACAGGCCAGACAACAGCGGACCCGCGCGGGTTTGCCGGGCGGTTCCTGGTCGGGGTCATGCTGCGCGCAGAGGCCATCGCGATCCCGGTCGGTGCCTTGCTGGCCGGGTTCGCAGCCTTCAGCCTGTTCTTGTTGCTGGTCGGCAAATCCCCGGCAGAGTTTTATGCACTGGTGTGGATGGGCGGGTTTTCCTCGGCCTTCTCTTGGCAGAATACGCTGTCGCGGGTCTCTCCTCTTGTGCTGAGCGCGCTTTGCGTCGCCTTGCCGGCGCGCCTCGGCCTTGTGGTGATCGGTGGCGAAGGCGCAATCGTGCTGGGCGGGCTGGCAGCCGGGGTCACCGGAACCATCGTTGTGGGCCTGCCTGCGGGACCGGGCATGATCCTGATGGCCATCGCGGCCATGGCGCTGGGCGGTCTGTGGATCGGCGCGATCGGCGCGCTGCGGATCAAGCGGGGGGTGAATGAAACCATATCCTCGTTGCTGATGGCCTATATCGCCATCGCGCTGATGAACCATTTCGTCGAAGGCCCCCTGCGTGACCCCGCGTCGCTGAACAAGCCGTCAACATCCCCGCTGACCGATGCGCTGCGGGTCGGGGACATGCCGTGGATCGGGGTCCATTGGGGCGTGCTGGCGGGCGTCGTGGCCTGCGTCGCAAGCTGGATCCTGATCGAACGGACCACCCTGGGTTTCGCGGCCCGGATCGCCGGTGACAACATCCGCGCAGCACAGGTGCAGGGGCTGCCCGTCGGCAAGCTGGTCATCGGGTTTACGGCGCTGGGCGGGGCCTGTGCGGGGCTTGCCGGGTATTTCGAGGTTGCCGCCGTGCATGGTTCTGCGAATGCCTCGCTGATCGCGGGCTATGGCTATACCGGCATCCTGATCGCGTTTCTGGCACGACACAATCCGCTGGCGATCCTGCCGGTCGCCGTCTTGCTGGCCGGATTTTCGGCCTCCAGCGGGTTGATCCAGCGGCGTATGGACCTGCCAGATGCCACGATTCTGGTGTTTCAGGGCATGGTCTTCATCATCATCCTGCTCAGCGAAACACTCTATGGCCGCTTTCGCATCTTTACCCCCACATACTGGGAGAACCGCTGATGGACCCGGTCGAAATTGGCATGTGGGGCGTCCCGCTGGCCATTCTGGGCGGTGCGATCCGTGTGTCGACGCCGTTCATATTCGTCTCTTTGGGCGAATGTCTGACCGAACGTTCTGGTCGTATCAACCTCGGTCTTGAAGGTACCCTCGTCTTTGGCGCGATGAGCGGCTATGCCATCGCCTACCAGACCGGCAACCCCTTCGCGGGCGTGCTTGCGGCGGCTGTCGCGGGTGCCTTGTTTGGTCTGCTGCACGGCTGGATCTGCAAGTTCAAAGGCGTGAACGATATCGCGGTCGGCATCGCGATGATGCTGTTCGGTATGGGCCTCGCGTTCTTTTTCGGCAAACCCTACATCCAGCCGCAAGCCCCGGACCTGCCCGCGATCCCGCTGGGCTGGTGGTCGTCGGTGCCGCAGGTGCAGGCCGCCCTGCAGGTCAATATCCTGTTCATAGTGGGTGGCGTGCTTGCCCTCGTGATTGCATGGATGTTCAGATCAACCCGCGTCGGCCTGATCGTGCGGGTGGTGGGTGACAGCACCGATGCCGCCCGCGCCATGGGCCTGAACCCCGACCGTGTGCGCCTGCTGTCCACCGCCGCCGGCGGCGCTTTGGCGGGGATCGGGTCGTGTCGCGAAGGTGGTGGAAATTTGAAGTTGGCGTAATCTCCGGGTGACTTGAACCCACCCAACCGGCGGCAGCAACCGCCAGGGAGATCACACCATGAAGAACAATACCGACACTTCTGCGCTTTCGCTACTGG
>JBBREW010000084.1:0-8847 GCA_038225335.1 Rhodobacterales bacterium | reverse complement strand
CTGCTGGAACACCATCGACAGATTGGTGCGGATCCGGATCATCTGTGCATGGTCGGCGGGGCGACGGTTCAGACCTTCGCCTTTCCATTTCACCGGCTCTCCGCTGAACAGGATATCGCCTTGCTGGCTGTCTTCCAGCAGATTGGCGCAGCGCAGCAGGGTTGATTTCCCGGACCCCGAAGACCCGATCAGCGACACCACATGTCCCGCAGGTGCCGTGATATCGACGCCTTTCAAGACCTCCAGACTGCCATAAGCCTTGTGCAGATTGCGGATCGCGATGACGGGTGTGGGGTCAGTGTTCATGCCCGCAAGTAGGCCGCAGTTTCATGGCAAATGCAACGGTCGGGACGCAAGGTCGGTTCAGGCGACAGCCGCGCGGTGCCCCGGGTCAACAGCATCATAGGCGCAGGCGGGCAGGGGGATGACGCGGCGCAACCCAAGGGTGCGCCGGGTCGGCGCGGACAAGGCCGCGATGGCGGCATTCAGCGCCGCCAGATAGGGTGCGGGATCGCGCCCCGGACCGGTGACAAAGGTCTGCCCCGGTGACGCGGGGCTGACGCCGATTACCTGCAGGTCCTGCAAACCCGCCGTGTCACGCTGCATCAGATCCCAGGTATGCGCGTCGATCGCCGCGAAATCCGCGTTTTGGGACAGGATAGCAGCCACGCTCGCATCATGACTGCCGGTAAAGGCGACAGGTGGCAGCACGACGCCCAGATCGCGTGCCAGCCCCAGCACCGTGCCAAATCCCGATTGGGAATCGGGTGCATTGGCGACGATCCGGCGCTGGACCATATGCGCCAGCCCCCGGTCCGCATCCTGTCGGCGGACAACGAAAACAGAGCGATAGTAACCGGGCGCACAGCCCGGAATAGCGTAATCCGATGCCCCGATGGCGGTCAGCCTGCCGCGATAGGTGGTGCGCCACGGCAGGTTGCAGATATGACCGAGAACCAGATCGTCCCGGTTCCAGACCGCGTTATAGGCCACGGCCCTGTCCAGCATATGCGGGGCGGCAATGCCCTGCGCGCGCAACCCGTCCCGCACCAGCGACCACAAGGCCGCATAGGCGCCCCGCGTGCCCGGCCTGTCATACATGGGCAAGGCCGCGATCACGGGATCAGTCGCGGTCTGCGATCTGCCGCCGGGCGGCGTTGCTGTCCTGATCGGTCACACCCAGCATCGGCGCCACCATGCGCATGATGCTGTCTTCGGCTGCGTCACGGTCGCCGTTCACCAACACGACCTCCCACATGGCGGCGATGACGCCAAGGCGATCATCGTAATCCACGGCGTCCTTGATCGCGCGGGTGAAACGCACGGTGTCTGGGGCCTCTTCTTCCAGGGTTTCGCATTGCCGGCGCAGGTCGGTGGCATCGGTCAGCCCATAACGGCGGCACAGGATCGCGTCGATCCGGGCGACCTCGACCGCCTCATACTTGCCATCGGCCCGGGCCAGCCGCACCAGCAGGGCACCAAGGGCAAGGCGTGCATCGGCATCAGGGATGCGGTCGGGGGCGGGGGCGGTCATCCGCCGAAGAAGATCTGCAAACATGGGGTGGTTATAGGGCGCGCAATCCCGACCGGAAAGGGGGGGCCTGTTATCGCTGCGGTTCGATCCGCGCAAAAAGCCGTGACAGGGCGCGACATTCGTCCGCGAACCCGAAGGGGGGATTGATGACGAACAACCCCGACCCCACCATGCCGTGACCGGGGCGCGCCGGGGGAAAGTTGACCGTATGCGCAATGGCTTCCGGAAACTGCCGGTGCAGCGCCCGCAGCATGGGGCGGTGGCGGGCATCGGTCAGGACCGGATACCACAGCGCCAGAACCCCGACCGGCCAGCGGCGATGCAGTTTGCGCAGGAATTCGGGCACGTCGTCATAGTCCGATTTCACTTCCCAGCTGGGATCGCACAGCAGCAGACCCCGGCGCGGGTCCGGCGGGCAGCGGGACAGGGCCATGGCAAAACCGTCGGTCTGGCTGACGGTCACACCGGGCAGGGCCGCGCGCAGGGCCGCGGCCTCTGCCGGATGCAGTTCGGCCAGCGTCAGTTCATCCTCGAACCGCAGGGTATCAAGGGCGATTTGCGGGCTGCCGGGATAGGCCTGAGGGCCATGGGCCGCGCGGGTCTTGGCCAGAGCGCGGGCATAGGGGTGATCGGCGCTGAACCACCCCCGCGCCACAGCGATGCCCTGCGCGGCCTCTTGGGTCTTGGCGGCTTCTGGCCCGGACAGGTCATAGATCGCCCGTCCCGCGTGGGTTTCCAGATAGGACAGGGCCTTTGGTTTCTGGATCATGTAATCCAGCATCCACGCCAGCAGGGCGTGTTTGTGGACATCGGCCAAATTTCCGGCGTGATAGGCGTGTTGATATGACAGCATCACATCGCCCTAACCTGCTTTTGCGCTGTCGTGAAGCCTTGGCCCGCAGGAAGGGTTGATGTTAGAAAGGCGCAAGTCCTCCATAACCCCGGAAAGTCACCTCTCATGTTCCTGACCCGCCTGTTGTCCGCGGCAAGCCTTGCCGCCCTCTTGCCCGTCGCAGCCCATGCCCAGAATACCGTATCGCTGGGTTTCGGTCCGCAGATCGCCCCCGGTTACTTCGGGTCCGACACCTACGAATCCGGATTGACCGCGAATGTCAGCGTCCAGCAGCTGAACTTTGGTCCGCTGCGGTTCGGCGGGGCCGAAGGCGGCGCTGCCAGCGGCATCGGTTTCACCGGGTCGTTCCGCTATCTCGGCGAACGTGACGGGCAGAAATATCCCGAACTGGCGGGCACCACCCCGCTGGATGCATCGCTGGAAGTGGGTGCCGGCGTGACCTATACGGCGGATAATTTCTATGTCTTCGGTCTGGCGCGCTACGGTGTGACAGGTCACGAGTCGCTGGTTGGCGAAATCGGTGCCGATGCCATCATCCGTCCCAGCGCGCCGATTGAACTGCGCGTCGGGCCACGGGTGTTTTTCGGCAGTGACGATTACGCCCAGAATTATTTCGGCGTCACCGCAGCAGAGGCCGCCGACCCCCGCAACACGCTGACCGCCTATGACGCCGAGGGTGGCATGCTGTCGCGCGGAATAGAGGCGAGCGCCGCCTATGCGTTTTCCCCCGACTGGGGCGTGAAAGCGACGGTGCGCTATGACCAGTTCACCAATGCCGCCGCCGACAGCCCGATCGTGACCCAAGGCAGCGACACATCCACCAGCGCCAGCCTGATCGTGACCCGCCGCATCAGTTTCTGACAGGGGCGTCACAGGGCCGGACAAGACAGGCGCATCCTTTCAGGGTGCGCCTTTTTCATGTGAACCGGGTGATCCGTGTGATCCGGCGCAGACACGGGGGCCTTGCCCCCGCACCCCCAGGATATTTTCAACGAGAAGAAGGGGACAACCCGGTCCTGATGATCAGGGTATGTGTCACGTCAGGGGCGAGGCTGCATCACACGAGGCGGGAATTTTCCACGGCGGCCCGCACGAAATCCGAAAACAGCGGGTGCGGCGCAAAGGGTTTCGATTTCAGTTCCGGGTGGAACTGGACGCCGATAAACCACGGGTGATCGGTCCATTCCACGATTTCCGGCAGCTTGTTGTCCGGCGACATGCCGGTAAAGCACAGGCCCGCCGTTTCCAGCTTTTCGCGGTAGCGGGTGTCCACTTCGTAGCGGTGGCGGTGACGTTCCGTGATCGCCGTGGTGCCATAAATCTCTGCCACGCGCGACCCGGCGCGCAGCGTCGCATCATAGGCCCCAAGCCGCATCGTGCCGCCTTTGGCGTCATCGGCCTTGCGCGCCACGGTCTGGTTGCCCTGCACCCATTCCTTCAGGTGATAGACCACGGGTTCAAAGCGTTTGACGCCCGCCTCGTGGTCGAATTCTTCGGACCCTGCGGTGGGCAGGCCCGCCACGTTACGCGCCGCCTCGATCACGGCCATCTGCATGCCAAGACAGATACCAAGATAGGGCACGCCTTTTTCACGCGCAAATTGTGCGGCCTTGATCTTGCCTTCGGTGCCGCGTTCGCCAAATCCGCCGGGGACAAGGATGGCGTGGAACCCTCCCAGATAGGGGGCGGCGTCGGTGCGGTCGAAGAGTTCCGCATCGACCCAGTCGATCCGCACCTTGACCCGGTTGGCCATGCCGCCGTGGGTCAGGGCCTCTGCGATGGATTTGTAGGCGTCTTCGAGCTGGGTGTATTTGCCCACGATCGCGACGCGGACTTCGCCTTCGGGGTTGTGGATCCGGTCTGCGACATCGTGCCAGACGGCCAGATTGGGGGCAGGGGCGGGCGAAATGCCGAAGGCATCCAGCACCGCCTGATCAAGCCCCTGCGCATGATAGGCGAGCGGTGCCTCGTAGATCGACTTCAGGTCATAGGCCGCGATCACCGCATCCTTGCGGACATTGCAGAACAGGCCGATCTTTTCCCGCTCGCGTTCGGGGATCGGGTGTTCGGACCGGCAGACAAGGATGTCGGGTGCCAGACCGATGCTGCGCAATTCCTTGACCGAATGCTGGGTGGGCTTTGTCTTCAACTCGCCGCTTGCGGCCAGATAGGGCAGCAAGGTCAGGTGCATGAAAATGCACTGTCCGCGCGGTTTATCCTGTGCGAACTGGCGGATCGCCTCGAAGAAGGGCAGGCCCTCGATGTCGCCGACCGTTCCGCCGATCTCGCACAGCATGAAATCGACCTCGTCCTCGCCGATGCGGATGAAGTCCTTGATTTCATTTGTCACATGGGGAATGACCTGAATCGTCTTGCCCAGATAATCGCCGCGCCGTTCTTTTTCGAGGACGGTGGAATAGACCCGGCCGGAACTTATGGAATCGCTCATCCTTGCGGCGACGCCGGTGAACCGTTCGTAATGGCCAAGGTCCAGATCGGTTTCCGCACCGTCGTCTGTCACGAACACCTCGCCGTGTTCAAAAGGCGACATCGTGCCGGGATCGACGTTCAGGTAAGGATCGAGTTTGCGCAGGCGCACCGTATAGCCACGTGCCTGAAGCAGGGCCCCCAGTGCAGCAGAGGCAAGCCCCTTGCCCAATGACGACACAACACCGCCGGTAATAAAAATGAAACGTGCCATCTGGGGCTCCCGTGGTGTCAGAATTGCGACCGGCTATCCGCCAAGGATCGCTGTATCACGGGATTAGAGGATAGCCGCAAAGGCGGTCCCCGCGCAACCCGTGACGCAAGTTCATGAAGGGCCGCGCGCGGTGGCGGCCAAATCGTGGGGTCGTCAGTTGCCTGACGGAACCAGCGGCGCGTCGCTGGCCGATGGCGGCAACAGGTTGTCGCCCAGACCGGGTGTGATGGGCGCATCGACGGCGGCCCCCGGTGTGTCACGCAGCCGGTCCACGACCGACGCCCCGGCGGAATTGTTGGCCGCGATAATCGTAAGGGTGATCGAGGTCGCAATGAACGCCAGCGCCAATATCCATGTGACCTTGCCCATGGCCGTCGGGGCAGGGCGGCTGCCCGTGGCGCCACCGGAACCACCGCCGATGCCAAGACCGCCACCTTCGGACCGCTGCAACAGCACGGTGCCGATCAGCGTCAGCGCAAGAATCAGGTGGATGACAAGGACGACGTTTTCCATTTCGGACGGACCTGCGGGTTGTCTGCGGTTGGCGCTATCTATGCGACGGGTCGTCATGCCGCAACCCCAAAGGGGGGCCCAAAGGCCTGCGCAGGCACGGGGGCAGGACAAGGGTCGTGCGGCCTGCGTGTTTTGCGGTTTCCGCCGGGGACGGCCTTCGTTATAGCGGGGTCTGAAATTTTCGTCGCAAGGACCAGTATCATGGCAAACGTCGTCGTCGTCGGCGCCCAGTGGGGCGACGAAGGAAAAGGCAAGATCGTCGATTGGCTGAGCGAACGTGCCGATGTGGTGGCCCGTTTTCAGGGCGGTCACAATGCGGGCCACACTCTGGTGATCGACGGTGCGGTTTATAAATTGCACGCGCTGCCCAGCGGCGTGGTGCGCGGCGGCAAGCTGAGTGTGATAGGCAACGGTGTGGTGCTGGACCCGTGGCACCTGCTGAAAGAGATCGAAGGTCTGCGGGGGCAGGGTGTCGACATCTCGCCCCGGACGTTGATGATCGCGGAAAACACGCCGTTGATCCTGCCGTTTCACGGCGAATTGGACCGGGCCCGCGAAAATCAGGCGGATGTGGCCAAGATCGGCACGACCGGGCGCGGCATCGGTCCCTGCTATGAGGACAAGGTCGGTCGGCGGGTGATCCGGGTTGCGGATCTTGCCGATGCGGCGACGCTGGAACTGCGGGTGGACCGCGCCCTTGTGCATCACGATGCCCTGCGCCGGGGCCTTGGGCTTGACCCCATCGACCGCGACGCCCTGCTGGCGCAACTGCGCGAGGTGGCACCGGCCATTCTGGCATACGCCGCCCCGGTGTGGAAAGTGCTGGCCGATGCCCGCAAGGCGGGCAAGCGAATCCTGTTCGAAGGGGCGCAGGGCGCGCTGCTAGATATCGACTTTGGCACCTATCCCTATGTCACATCGTCCAACGTGATCGCGGGACAGGCGGCCACCGGCACGGGCGTCGGCCCCGGTGCCATCGATTTCGTGCTGGGGATCGTCAAGGCCTATACCACCCGCGTCGGCGAAGGTCCGTTTCCGACGGAACTGCTGGATGCGGACGGTGAAAAGCTGGGCGAGCGTGGCCATGAATTCGGCACGACGACCGGGCGCAAGCGGCGCTGCGGCTGGTTCGATGCGGCACTGGTGCGCCAGACCTGTGCGACCTCTGGTGTGTCGGGCATTTCGCTGACCAAACTGGATGTCCTTGACGGGTTCAAGACGCTGAAAATCTGCACCGGCTATGATCTGGACGGCAAGGTGCTGGATTATCTGCCGACGGCTGCCGATCAACAGGCCCGTTGCACGCCGATTTATGAAGAAATGCCGGGCTGGTCGGAATCGACCGAAGGGGCACGGTCGTGGAACGATCTGCCTGCGCAGGCGATCAAATACGTCCGCCGGATCGAAGAGCTGATCGACTGCCCTGTGGCGCTCGTGTCCACCTCGCCAGAGCGTGAGGATACGATCCTTGTCACTGACCCGTTTGCTGCCCGATGAACGGCTGGTTTTCGGGGTTAAGCTACAAGGCGCGCAAGCGGTGGGCGCTGCTGGTTCTGGTGCTGGGGTTGCCCGCCTATATCATCGTGGCGGTCACGATCACATCGACGCTGGACCGGCCTTCGATCCTTGTCGAATTGGGCATCTATGTGGGTCTGGGCATCCTGTGGGCCTATCCGTTGCGGGGATTGTTCCGCGGGATCGGCCAGCCGGACCCGGACGACAAGCCGTAACGCGGCAGGTCCGGTCGGCCGGTGTTCCCCGGATTAGAAACCCGTCGCGCCGCTAACGGCGATGACGCGGGCCACAATGACAAAAGGCGGGGGAAAATCCCCCGCCTTTTACTTTTGTGCCGGCATGTCAGCGGGTGTCGTCAATGGACCGCCGCACGGGTTTCCGGTTTGAACCGGGTCTGGTCGGTGACGACAAACCGTCCGTTGCGGGACCGTTCGATCCGGCCTTGGCGCAGCAGTGTGCCAAAGGACCGCAACCCGTCTTCGCGGCTGAAATCGGCGGCGACGGTCTGTTTGACCTTCTGCATGATATGCGGCCGCGAGAAATCCTCTGACCCTTCAACAAAGGCCGTATAGGCGGCGGCCGCTTCCAGCAGATCGGACAGTGTCGAGGCGCCCATGGTTTCGGCGAATTCGGCAAAGCTTTTTGCTTCGGATTGCGGGGCGGGTGCCACGGCTGCGACCCGGCGGGGTTGCACCGGGGCTGCCGTTGGATCTGCCACGTCCACCCGCTGGCTTGCGACCAGTTTCAACGGCGCAGGGCGTGGCCGTTCGACGCGGTCGGTTGCCGCATCAGGGCGGGGTGCACGCCGCGGACGCACGACCTGATCCAGATCGTCGCGGAATGCATCCTCTGGCACCGCGGTCTGGGCTGTCGCGTCGCCCAGCTGCCGGGCAGCTTCTGTCGCGGCCACGGCGGCTTTCAAGTGGGCAATTGCATCGCGGCGGCGGCTTGCCTCCGGATCGGCAAGGGCCTCGTCCGCTTGGGACATGATCCGCGACATATCCCCGTCCGTCGGGTCAGGCAGCGGATCGCGACGCAGGGGGGCGGTTCCTTCGGTCGGCGTGGGGGCGGCCCGGTCCGGTTGGGTGAAAACCCTAGGGGCTGCGGCAGCAGGTGCCACGAGTGCAGGTGCAACGGCAGCAGGCTGCATGTCACCCTGATCGGCCACCAAGGCAGCCAGTTCGCGTTGCAGATCGGCTTCGTCCTCTGCCGACAGGGTGCTGCGCACGGCGGTGGGGTCAAAACCGGTCAGTTCTTCTGATCCGTCCAGCGTGGCGACCGAGGGTGCCGCGGCCGGGGTCTGCGTGTGGGCTGTTTCAATGTTCTCATCGTCCAGCATGTCGTCATCCGACAGCAGGCTGATGTCGTCTGCCCAGCCGTCCGGCAGTTGCGCCTTGGCCGGGGCCGTCGGGGCCGCGGCCATCGCCACGACACTGTCATCTTCACCCGCCGCGTCGGCAACATCCAGATCGGCTGTATCCAGATCGGGCAGGTCGCCATCGACCTTGTCCGGATCCAGCGCAGCCAAATCCTGCGGGGCCAGATCCTGCGGGGCGTCGCCAGACAGTCCCGTCAGATCGGTGTCCGCAAGCATATCCGGGCGCAAAGGGACATCCATGGTGGGCATGTCTGCCGGTCGCGGACGGCGTGCCACCCGCAAAATCCGGCCACGCGGTGCCAACGGGGGTGCGCCCGCGATGTCGGCGTCAGAAGGACCCGCCTGCTGGACGG
>JBBREW010000083.1:0-8866 GCA_038225335.1 Rhodobacterales bacterium | reverse complement strand
CCATTCCGTGCGGTTGCTGCACGCCCTGCGCGATGCGGGGGTGCCGTGTTTCGCGCTGTCCAATTTCGGTATTCAGACGTTTGAGATTGCAGAGGTGAAATACCCCTTCCTGAAGGATTTCGACCGCCGGTATATCTCTGGCCATATGGGCGTCATCAAACCCGATGCGCTGATCTATCAGATGTTGGAGGATGACTGCGGCGTGGACCCGGCACATCTGCTGTTCACCGATGACCGGATCGACAATATCCGCGCCGCCGACAGGCGGGGCTGGCAGACGCATCTGTTCGACGGGCCTGCCGCCTTTGCCGCGCGTCTGGTGGCCGAAGGTCTGCTGACCCCGGATCAGGCGCTGTGACGCTCACCATCCCCTTCGCCGCCGAACGCCATCTGGACTGGATCGCGCTGACCGATGCACTGGCGGCGGGTCACGATCTGCCGCCTGCGGTGGTCGAGGATGTTTTCCTGTATCAGGACCGCGATACCCTGCTGAACCGGTCCGCATGGATCGCGGGTCTGGGGATACTGGTCAAGGCAGCGACGATCTTTCCGGGGAACCCGGCGCGGGGTTTGCCGATGGTGGGTGGTGCGGTCAATCTGATGTCCGCGCAGGACGGGTCGCTGCGGGCGATCCTTGATTTCGCGCTGGTGACGAAATGGAAAACCGCGGCGGACAGCCTGCTGGCCGCGCGCAGGCTGGCCCGGCCCGACAGTCGCAACATCCTGATCGTGGGCGCTGGCACCGTCGGGCGCAGCCTGCGGGCCGCCTATGGTGCAGCCTTTCCGGATGCGCGGTTCACGGTCTGGAACCGCACGCGGGCAGGGGCGCAGGCTTTTGCCGATGCGCACCCCGGCGTGGCAGTGGCCGATGATCTGGAAACCGCCGTGCGGCAGGCCTGCATCGTCACCTGCGCCACCCTGTCCACCGATCCTGTCATCCGCGGTGACTGGTTGCAGCCGGGGCAGCACATCGACCTGATCGGCGCCTATCGTCCGGACATGCGCGAAGCAGACGATACCGCCCTGTTGCGGTCGCAGGTTTTCGTGGACAACCGCCACACCACCATGGGCCATATCGGAGAGTTGAAAATCCCGCTGGCCGCCGGTGTGATCGGCCCGGACCACATCATCGCCGATTATTACGACCTTGGTGCCTTTCGCCGCCATGATCCTGACGCGATTACCCTGTTCAAGAACGGTGGCGGCGCGCATCTGGATCTTATGACCGCCGCCTATATTCTGGAGGCCGTCGCAACCCATGACCCGTGATACCGCACCTTTCCCGATGACCCGCCCTGCATGATCTGGGCGCTGGTCATCGCAGCCCTTGCGGCGCTGGCCGTGGTGCCCCTTTACCAAGAGGCAAAGCGCGCACCCCTGTCGGACGTTGACCGCGCTGCGGCGCCCGGACGGTTTGTCACCCTGTCGCAAGGGCAGACATATATCTGCTGGCACGGCCCGACGCGGGGACCTGTCATCGTGGCTGTTCACGGATTGACCACGCCGCAGGCCATCTTTGATCCCCTTGCTGCGGCGCTGGGCCGGATCGGTTACCGGGTGCTGAGCTATGATCTTTATGGGCGCGGGCTGTCCGACCGCGTGCCGGGGCCGCAGGACGACGCGTTTTTCCTGCGCCAGCTGGATGACCTGCTGACCCAGCAGGGGTTGGATCAGGATGTGACCCTGATGGGCTATTCCATGGGCGGCGCGATTGCCGCCGCCTTTGCCGCCGCACAGCCGCACCGCACCGCGCGGGTCATCCTGCTGGCGCCCGCAGGCATGGCCTTGACCGAAGGCCGGTTCTGGCAGGCGGCGCGCCGCATACCGGTCCTTGGCGACTGGCTGGCAGGCAGCCTTGGTGCGTCACGTCTGGCCGCAGAGGCATCGGACGACCCGGCGCTGGGTGCGGTGCAGCAGACGGAACTGCGGCGGCGTGGCTATCTGCCCGCCATCCTGTCCAGTCGCCGCCGGTTCCTGTCCGTCAGCCAGCAACCCGCCCACCGGGTGCTGGGGCGGCAGGACATCCCTGTCGTGGCCATCTGGGGGGGGCAGGACCGGGTGATCCCGCTGTCCGCCCTTGGCCTGCTGGCCCAATGGAACCGCAACACCGTGCAAGAGGTGGTGGCCGATGCGGGTCACGCCCTGCCATGGACCCATGCGCAGGAGATCACCGACATCCTGCGGCGTCAGCATTGGCTGTGATCCGGCATCAGGCCGCCAGTGCGCGGGCCGCTGCAGGTCGGTTTTCCCGGATCGGCAGGTGGACAATGGCACTGAAAGCGCCGACGCCGAGACCGATCCACCACACGGCCGTATAGCTGCCAAAGGCGTCATACAGCCGCCCGCCCAGCCAGACCCCCATGAAGCTGCCCAGTTGGTGGGACAAGAACACGATGCCATAAAGCGTCCCCATATAGCGCAGGCCATACAGATGCGCGACCAGCCCCGATGTCAGCGGCACCGTCGCCAACCACAGACTGCCCATGGCCAGACTGAAGATGATGACACTGGCCGGGGTGATCGGCATCAGGATGAACACGGCGGCCACAACGGTCCGCGCGGTATAGATCCCGGCCAGCAGATACTTGCGCGGGAATCGCTTGCCCGCCCATCCCGCAAGCAGGGTGCCGCCGATATTGGCCACCCCGATCAGCGAAATCGCCACGGCCCCCAGCGCGCTGGTCGTCGTGATCCCCAGCCCGGCCAGCACACCCCCCGCCATGATCGGGCCGCACAGCTCTGTCACAAAGGCGGGGAAATGCGCGGTGATGAACCCCAGCTGATACCCGCAGGAAAAGAACCCCACAAAGATCAGCGTGAACGACGGATCGCGCAGGGCGCGCGTCACGATGGTGCCCATGCTTTCTTCCAGCACGGCGCGGCTGACGGGGGCGGGGCTGCGCATCAGGGGCAGCACCGCAAGGCTGGCAAGGATCGCTGCGGCAAAGACCAGAAAGACGTTCTGCCACGCCATCATGCCCAGCAGCCATTCCGCCAGCGGCGCACCAAAGACCTGCCCCGCAGACCCCGCAGCCGTGGCGACGGCCAGCGCCATCGACCGGTTGTCATCGCTGGCCGCACGCCCCACGACCGCCAGAATGACGCCGAACCCGGTGCCCGCAATGCCGAAGCCCACAAGGATTTCCGTCATCTGTGCGGCAAGCGGCGTCGTGGCCCCCGCCGACAGCACCAACCCGACCGCATAAAACAACGCCCCGAGGATGATCGCCTTGCGGTCGCCCAACCGTTCCGCAATCGCGCCAAAGATCGGTTGCCCGATCCCCCAGGCCAGATTCTGGATCGCGATCGCCAGCGAGAATTCGGCCCTTGGCCAGTTGAATTCGGTGGCGATCGGGATCTGGAACACGCCAAAGGACGCCCGGATCGCAAACCCCGTCATGATGATGACGCAGCCCGCGATCAGGACCGGATTCCACAAGGCGGTGCGCTGGATCATGGCGCAGATTGACGACCCGCCGCGTGAATTGTCAATTCCCCGCGCCCGGCGTATGCCTGCGCCCATGACTGTCACAGATACCTCCGTCAAAGACGCCTATGACGCCGCCGTGGCCGCTGGCCGCCTGACCCGCGATCCGGCGCAGGAAACCGTGCTGGCCGAGCTCGACCGGATCCGCGTCGCCTTGCTGGAACCCGTCAAACGCGGCCTGTTCCGCAAGGCACCGGCACCGGTGCCGGGGCTTTACATGTGGGGCGGGGTCGGACGCGGCAAATCCATGCTGATGGATCTGGCCTATGCGCAGATCGATGTGCCAAAGCAGCGGTGGCACTTTCACGCCTTCATGCAGTGGGTTCACGTCGAAATCGCAGAGGCCCGAAAGACCGGCGTCGATGACGCGATCCGCCCCGTCGCGGCCAAGCTGACGGCCGATATCCGTCTGTTGGCCTTTGATGAAATGCAGATATCGGACATCACCGACGCGATGATCGTCGGCCGGTTGTTCGAGGCGCTGTTTGCCGCCGGTGTCACGGTCATCACCACA
Source organism: Rhodobacterales bacterium (assembly GCA_038225335.1). Lineage (GTDB taxonomy): Bacteria > Pseudomonadota > Alphaproteobacteria > Rhodobacterales > Rhodobacteraceae > Loktanella. The sequence goes on along the minus strand of JBBREW010000083.1, from coordinate 4,865 downwards.
TCGAACCGGCCCCCCGACGACCTTTATCTGAACGGCCTGAACCGCGAGGTGTTCATACCCTTCATCGCCCTGCTGCAAGACCGGATGGTCGTGCATGAACTGGCGGCCCGCACCGATTACCGCCAAGGGCGGCTGGCGGGGACCGATACCTATTTCACCCCCGCCAATGCCGACGCCCGCGCGCGGATCGCGGATATCTGGGACAGCATCAGCCACGGCGATACCGCACCGCTGACCCTGCGGATCAAGGGGCGCGACGTGACGCTGCCGCGCTATCACAACGGCCATGCCCGTGTGTCGTTCTATGATCTGTGCGGCAAGCCCTTGGGCGCTGCCGATTATCTGGCGATCGCCGATGCGGTGCGCGTGCTGATCGTCGAAGACATCCCATCGCTGGGCCGCGACAATTTCAACGAGGCAAAGCGGTTCGTCACCTTGGTCGATGCCCTGTACGAGGCGCGCGTCCGGCTGATCTGTTCCGCCGCCGCCGCACCGGAATACCTGTACCGCGAAGGCGAAGGGTCGTTCGAATTCGAACGGACCGCCAGCCGCCTGCGCGAAATGCAGGCCGATGGCTGGGGTGCTGTGCCGGATGCGGATTGAATAAGGTCACGCAAAAAAGCAGGCTTCCCGCCTGCTTTTCCGCCCTGCCTCCGGTTTCAGAGGCTGCGACGGTGGGTGCGTCTGTTCACTCTGAAGCTGCAGTAACCCTAAAGTGATGGGTGATTCGCCGTCAATCCCCTGATTCGAGAATCGGCATTTTACTGGTCATGGTCACACCGCGACAGTCCGGCGTGACCGGGTTCAGTGTCGCGATAAAGGGCGTCGCGGGCTCGATACTGCTTGCCGCAACATAGACGCCATTCACGCAGACATCCTGCGCGTAATTGCCTGAATTGAAACCGAATCCCGGATTGCCGCAGTCGGTCACATCGCCGTTGGCATTCCAGCCCTGGCTGTGTGTGCCGGCAAAACTGCCGCCTGTCAGGAACGTCATACCCATCGGATCGAACCGCAGGTGCCATGTGGTGTCGGGCGTCGCCTGCGCCATGTCCCATGTGCCGATCAACTGCCCGGACAGATAGCCCGCGATCTTGAACCGGGTCAGATCATCCTCGGTCAGCACGGCCTGATACTGCTTGGCGTCGGGATATTGCATCCGCCCGGTCATGCTGTAGCCATTCGCGCCGAGCCAGCAGAAATTCACATCCGCAGCCATGGCGGACATGGGCAGGTGGCACATCATCAGGCCGATCAGGGTGGGTCGCATCAGGTCATCCGGTCAGGTCTGGATCAAATGCTAATCGGTTTGCCCCGCCTGCGATAGATCATCCGCAAAGGTGAAGCGGTGCTGTCCGGAAACACAGTGTTCAGCCGTCAGACCGGACCCCCGGTGCCGTTCAGCCGCAGGACATGACCCGCCAGATACAGCGATCCGCAGATCAGGATGCGGACCGGGCCGCGCGCCGCGAAATCGCGCAGCGCCGTCTGCACGTCGGGGGCCACAGTGGCGGGCAGGCCGACACCCGCTGCGATGCGGGCGGTGTCTGCGGCAGGAATGGTCGCCGCTTCGCCGGGAATGGATACGGCTGTCAGGCTGTCCGCCATCTGCGCCAAAGGTTGCAGATAGCCCGCGATGTCCTTGGTGTTCAGCATCCCGCAGATCAGATGCGTGGGACGGCGGGGCAGCGCCGCCAGTGTCGCGGCCAGTGCCTGTCCCGCCGCCGGGTTATGGCCACCGTCCAGCCACAGATCGGCAGGCCGCGCCAGATCGGCCAGCGCACCGCTGCTCAGCCGCTGCATCCGGGCAGGCCATGTCACCCGTGTGACCGCAGCCTCTGCAATGGCTGGATCAAAGGGGCCGCTGGCCCGCACCCCTGCCAGATACCGCAGCGCCGCGATGGCCATGCCCGCATTGCCGATCTGGTGCAGGCCGGGCAGGGCGGGCAAAGGCAGGTCCAGCAAACCGTGATCGTCCTGATAGATCAGCCGCCCGCGTTCCACGCCCGCGTGCCAGTGCTGGCCATGCACCCGCAGCGGCGCGCCCAACCGGGCGGCCCGCGCCTCTCTCACGTCAAGGGCCGCTGCGTGTTGCGGGCCGACCACGCAGGTCACCCCCCGTTTCAGGATCCCCGCCTTTTCTGCGGCAATCAGCGGCAGCGTGTCGCCCAGATAGCTTTGGTGATCCAGATCAACCGGGGTGATGACACACAGGGCAGGCGTGGCGATGACATTCGTCGCATCCAGCCGCCCGCCCAGACCGACCTCCAGCAAGGTGACATCCGCCGGTGTTTCGGCAAAGGCGAGCAGGGCCGCGACCGTCGTAATTTCGAAATAGGTGATCGGGTCGGGGCCGTTCGCCGCATGGACCCGGTCCAGCAGGGCCGCCAGCGCGGGTTCACCGATCAGATCGCCCGCCAGTCGGATGCGTTCATGAAACCGCGCCAGATGCGGGCTGGTATAGGCATGCACCCGCAGACCCTGCTGTTCCAGCCCGGCGCGGATCATGGCCTGCGTGCTGCCCTTGCCGTTGGTCCCCGCGATATGCACGACGGGGGGCAAACGGTTCTGTGGGTCGCCCAGCTGCGCCAGCAGCCGCCAGACCCGGTCCAGCGTCAGGTCGATCACCTTGGGGTGCAGCGTCATCATGCGCTGCAACACCGCGTCCGACGTCTGCATCACGGCGTGACAGGCGGGGTCTGGTCGTCGTCCATCGCGTGACTGTCGATATGCGGCGGCGGCAGGTCGCCCTTGATCGCCGCCGGTTGCCGCATCAGCATCCGCAGGATCGTCACCAATTCGTCCTTCAGGTGGGTGCGTTTCGTCACCCGGTCCAGCATCCCGTGATCCAGCAGGTATTCGGCCCGCTGGAACCCTTCGGGCAGCTTTTCACCGATGGTCTGTTCGATCACCCGCGCGCCCGCAAAACCGATCAGGGCATTGGGTTCCGCGATCTGCACATCGCCCAGCATGGCATAGGATGCGGTGACGCCGCCTGTGGTCGGATGGGTCAGCACGACGATATAGGGCAGACCCGCCTCTTTCAGCATCTGCACGGCGATGGTGGTCCGGGGCATCTGCATCAGGCCCAGAATACCTTCCTGCATCCGTGCGCCACCGGCTGCGGAAAACAGCACCAAAGGCAGCCCCGCGGTCACGGCCCGTTCGGCGGCGGCGACGATGGCATTGCCCACATACATTGACATGGACCCGCCCATGAAACTGAAATCCTGCACGGCAGCGACGATGGGCGTGCGGCCCATTTCGCCTTCGGCCACCAGCATCGCATCGCGTTCACCGGTCTTTTTGCGGGCTTCTTTCAGACGGTCGGTATATTTCTTCTGGTCGCGAAATTGCAGCGGGTCTGCGACCGGGTCCGGCACGCGCACATCCGTATAGATGCCACCGTCGAACAGGGCGGTCAGCCGGTCGCGCGCGCTGATCGGCATGTGATGGCCGCAATTGGTGCAGACATTCAGGTTGTCCGCCAATTCGCGGTGAAACAGCATGGTCCCGCATTCCGGGCATTTGGTCCACAGATTGTCGGGCACCTCGCGCCGGGAAAACAACGAGTTGATCGTCGGACGGACGTAGTTCGTGATCCAGTTCATGCGCGGCACCTATCAGCGTTCCCGCCCCGAAATAGGCTGGTCCCGCGTCGATTGCAATCAAGCCCTGATCGCCACCCGTGCCGCCAGCCACATCACCAACACGCCACTGGCCGAAAACATGATGTCGATCAAGGTCAGCGGCGACAGCAGGCTGTCCAGCCCCGCGACCTCCGGGACGAAGGCATCGAACGGCAAAAGCACCAGCGCCAGCCCCGATCCCGGCATCCCGGTATAGCCCAGCACAAGGGCGGCAAACAGGTTGTTGCCCAGATGCAGACCGATGGCCGCGCCCAGATTGCCGGTGCGGGCGGTCAGATCGGCACAGGCGGCCCCCAGCATCCCCGCCCAGACCGCCCACAACAGACCCGCCGCGGGACCGTCACCGTTCAGCAGATGGCTGGCTCCGAAATAGACCGACGGCAGCAGGATCCAGACCCTGCGCTGCTGGCTGATCGCCGCCAGCTGCTGGGTCAGATAGCCGCGGAAAAAGACCTCTTCCGTCGTGACCTGCACCCCGATGGCGCAGATCGCAGGAACCAGCCACAGCAGCCACAGTCCGGGGGTGGGCGTCAGCGACAGATTGGGCCCGTCGATGGCCAGATCGACGGATTGCTGCACCAGCAACACCAGGCTGACCGCCAGCAGCACCCGCCCCAGATCACGCCGGAACGCGGGTCCGGGGCCGGTCATGCTGCGCCAGCCGCGGTGGTGCAGCAGCCGCACCAGCGCCAGCAGGATCAGCAGGATGATCCCGAACCCCGCATAATCCAGCGTGCTCAGCACCGCGTCCGACCAGCGCCAGTTGATCAGTGGCGCAAACACCGCAGGCATCACCGAAAAGGCCGTCTCGAACCCGGCGACGACCAGCACGACACGCCACAACGCCGCCCGGGGCCGCGCCGGCGCACAAAAGGTCACAAACGGGGCATAGGCGCGGGGCAGGGACATGGGCGCAGGTGTGACCCAGCCCCGCGCCCGGTGCAACGGCGGACTGCCCCGCCGCCACGCGACCGATGGCCGCCGCAGTCTGTGTCGCGCAGTCGGTGCCGCGCAGTGTGGCCGCCGCAGTCTGTGTGATGGCAACACGTGGCCACGCGCGGCGACGCATGGTCATTCAGCCTTGTGCGGGAACGATGCGCAAATTAGACCTTTGGCAACACGAAAGGACGCCCCCATGCTCAAGAATCGCGCAGACAAATCCCGGTTGCCCAGCCGCCACGTCACCGAAGGTCCGGCCCGCGCGCCGCACCGGTC
>JBBREW010000082.1:0-8904 GCA_038225335.1 Rhodobacterales bacterium | reverse complement strand
ACCAGACGGCGGTGCAGTTCGGTGATCGACGGCGGCAGGATAAAGATCGACAGGACGGAATCCTGCAAATCGGAATTGCTGATCTGCTGCGCGCCCTGCCAGTCCACATCGAACAGCACATCGCGCCCGGCCATGATTGCTGCCTGCACCGGGCCTTTTGGACTGCCGTAATAGTTTTCGAACACCCGCGCGTGTTCCAGCATGTCGCGGTCATCCACCAGCTTGCGGAAATCCGGTTCGGTGACAAAGTGGTAATCGACGCCGTCCACCTCTTGCGCGCGGGGCGCACGGGTGGTGGCGGACACGGAAAACGACAGCGACCCGTCCCACAGCATCAGACGGCGGGCCAATGTCGACTTGCCGGCCCCGGACGGGGACGACAGGATAATCAATAAACCACGGCGGGCCATTGGGTTACTCCACGTTCTGTATCTGTTCGCGCATCTGATCGACGACCAGTTTCAAGGCCAGTCCAACCTGCGTCAGTTCGGCATTCTGCGATTTGGCGCACAGGGTATTGACCTCTCGGTTGAATTCCTGCGCCAGAAAATCAAGCCTGCGACCGCTGGGCCCATCGTCTTCCAGCACATCCCAGCAGGCCGCGACATGGGCTGTCAGGCGGTCCAGTTCCTCTGTCACGTCATGGCGCACCGCCAGCACGGCCAGTTCCTGCACCAGACGCGCATCATCGGCCCCCGTCACTTCCATGACGCGGGCATAGGCCTCGCGCAGGGCGCGCCGCATGTCGGGGATCCGCGCGGCGGCCAGATCGCGCGCCGCGTCGATGGATGCGCGGATCTGGTCCAGCTGGTTGGCGATGATCTGCTGCAAGGCCTTGCCTTCGCTGCCGCGCATCCCGGTGAAATCCGCAAGCAACGGGCCGATATCGGTGCAAAGGGCGGCCATCAGACCTGCGTCGTCGGTCTGGATGGGTCCGGTCCCCAGCACACCTTTTGCCGCCAGCACATCGGCTGCTGTGGGCTGGCCCAGCGTGACCCCAGCGGCAAAGGCGCGTTCCTGCACCAGATCGAGGGCCTGCAGCACCCGGTCCAGCTGTGCGGCGTCGATGTCCAGCACCGTGGCGGACGGAAGCCGGGTCAACCGCAGGGTCACGGTCACGGTGCCCCGGTGCAGCGCCTTGCCAAGGGCGGTGCGCAGGGTCTGTTCCAGCCTGTCCATTCCGTCGGGCAGCCGGGTGCGGATATCCAGACCCCGGCCATTGCCGCCGCGCATATCCCAGGTCCAGGATGCGCCGTCGGTCTGACCTGTCCGGCTGGCATAGGCTGTCATCGAATGGGTCATCGCATCGTCCTTTGTCCGTTGCCCGCACCTAAAAGATTTACAACCGCGGGGGCAAGAGGCGCACCCGCCTGCCGCTGCGATTAACCTGTTAGGACTTTCTTAAGTGATTTGGCGGCATGGAAGGTTTAATCATCTGTTAACACCCTTCCCCGCGCCAGTCCGCAGTCCGCAGTCCGCAAAACGCCGTTCGTTCGCCGCAAACCGTGAACGGCAAACCGCAAACCGCAGTCTGATCCGACCGCACGTCTGGCCGCCAGCAAAGAGAGTATCCCATGTTCACAGTGATCAATCTGCCGCCGAAGCACAGCACGCCGTCCGATCAACGCCTGCCCGATGCGGACCGCGCCGTCCTGCGCCTGCTGGAAGACGACTGGCGCCAGATGTGCGGCGGTGATCTGGTGCCGCGTCAGGGTCAGCTGGACCCGCACGCCTTGCATGATGCCCTGCCCCACGCCTTTGTCCTGCAGCGCACGGCACCGAGGGCGATCCGCATCCGCGTCGCGGGGCAGCGCCTGCATGATCTGCTGCGCATGGACCCGCGCGGCATGTCCGCCGGCAGTTTCTTTACCGACGCCGCCCGCGTGACGGTCCTCAACATCATCGACAGCGCCTTTGACGCGCCTGCGGTGGTCGCTCTGCCATTGCGGGCCGCGCGCGGGCTGGGGCGCAAGCCGATCCTTGCGGAACTTTTGCTGTTGCCGATGCAGGACAGCGCCGGTCAGATCACCCGCATGATGGGGGCCTTGGTCGCGGCGGGCCCCTTGGGTCACAGGGCCCTGCGGTTCGACATCGCAACCGATGTGCCCATGCGCCACGATGCCATGAACATGCCCTTTCAAGAACGCCGCAGTTCCCGCGCCAAGCCGGTTCCGGCGCAGCCCGCGCGCCTGCGTCTGGTCGCGCGCGACGGTCAGCTGATCGACAGCTGACGAAAAAGGCGTCCCCGGGGACGCCTTTTTGCCGTATCAATCAAGAAATTCGCCTGTGTCAGCGAACCCGTGTCAGCTTGCCTTTGCGTCGGCCATGCGGACGCGGCGGTTGCCAAGGGCTTCGGCCACAAGGAAGGCAAGTTCCAGCGACTGGCTTGCATTCAGGCGCGGATCGCAGGCGGTGTGATAGCGGTCGGACAGATCTTCGTCCGTCACCGCCCGCACGCCACCGGTGCATTCGGTCACATCCTTGCCGGTCATTTCGAAATGCACGCCACCGGGGATCGTCTGTTCGGCGGCATGGATGTCAAAGAATTCGCGCACTTCACGCAAGACTGAATCGAACGGGCGCGTTTTATACCCGGTCGAGGATTTGATCGTATTGCCGTGCATCGGGTCGCAGGACCAGACGACATTGGCCCCTTCTTCCTGCACGGCGCGGATCAGGCGGGGCAGATGTTCACCCACCTGCCCGGCCCCGAACCGCGCAATCAGCGTCAGACGCCCTGCTTCGTTGTTGGGGTTCAGGGTGTTCATCAAGGCTTTCAGATGCCCGCTTGTCATGCTCGGCCCGCATTTCAGGCCGATCGGGTTCATCACACCCTTGCAGTATTCCACATGCGCGCCGTCGGGCTGGCGTGTGCGGTCACCGATCCAGATCATGTGGCCGGACCCGGCCAAGGTCTTGCCGGATGTCGAATCAATACGGGTCAGCGCCTCTTCGTATTCCAGCAACAGGGCCTCGTGGCTGGTATAGAATTCGACCGTCTGCAATTCATGGTTGGTTTCGGTGTTCAGACCGGCGGCGGCCATGAAATCAAGGGTATCGCTGATCCGGTTTGCCAGATCACGATATTTCTCGGCCTCCGGCTTGTCGGTGAACCCAAGGGTCCATGCATGGACTTTGTGGACATCGGCATAGCCACCCGTCGAGAACGCCCGCAACAGATTGAGCGATGCCGCCGCCTGCAGATAGGCCTGTTCCATGCGGGCCGGATCAGGAATCCGCGCCTCTGGCGTGAAATCGAATCCGTTGATGATATCGCCGCGGTAGCTGGGCAATTCCTGCCCGCCGATGGTTTCGGTGGCCGCCGACCGGGGCTTGGCAAACTGGCCCGCCATCCGGCCCAGTTTCACCACAGGCACCTTGGCGCCATAGGTCAGGACCATGGCCATCTGCAACATCACCTTGAAGGTGTCGCGGATACTGTCGGCGCTGAATTCGGCAAAACTTTCCGCGCAATCGCCGCCTTGCAGCAGGAACGCCTCGCCCCGGCTGACCTTGGCCAGATGCGATGTCAGACGCCGCGCCTCGCCCGCGAACACCAGCGGCGGATAACCGGCCAGCTTGGCCTCGACAGCTTGCAGGGCGGCGGCATCGGTATAATCCGGCATCTGCACCCGCGGCTTGTTGCGCCAATCCGATTTTTTCCATTCGGTCATCTGCTACTCCCGTGGCCAGTCCGTGGTAAGGTCCGTGGTTCTTCGGAGGGCGCTTATAGCGCGCCCCCCCTGCGGGGCCAATGGCAAATCGCGGTTAAAAAGCGCCCTTGCGGGTCGCAATATGGACAGATGGCTGCGAATGGCCCTTGCCGCGGGTGACGCAACGCTGTTTGGCTGACCGGCGGCACACCCTCTGGATAGACCCATGCAGACCGCACCGCAGATCGTCGATGTCAGCCATGCGGGGAAACCCCGCCGGTTCGTGTTCGTCCTGCTGGATCAGTTCACCATGCTGTGCTTTGCGGCGGCCATCGAAAGCCTGCGCATCGCCAACCGCACGGCGGGACGCAAGATTTACGACTGGATCATCCTTGGCGAAGGCGGCGGGACGGCCACCTGTTCGAACGGCTGCACGTTCCGGCTGGACGGTGATCTGATCGCGCTGGATCGCGAGGATACCATCATGCTGTGTGGCGGACTTGCCATCGCAGAGTCCACGACCCGCCCTGTCCTGAACTGGCTGCGCCGCGAGGCGCGCCGGGGCTCTGCGGTCGCAGGGCTTTGCACGGCGGGCTATACCATGGCGCGGGCGGGCCTGCTGGACGGGCGCAAAGCCACGATTCACTGGGAAAATCAGGACAGTTTCATCGAAGAATTCGAAGATGTCCTACTGACGAAATCGGTCTTCGTGATCGACGGCAACCGGATCACGACGGCAGGCGGCACCGCGTCCATCGACCTCATGCTCAAGATCATTGCGGACGATCACGGCGAGGATCTGGCGAATGCGGTGGCCGACATCCTGATCTATTCGTCGATCCGCACCGATCAGGATACCCAGCGCCTGTCGATTCCGACCCGCATCGGTGTGCGCCACCCCAAACTCAGCCGTGTGATCCAACTGATGGAATCCAATATCGAAGACCCGATCAGCCCCGCCACGCTGGCCCATGATGTGGGCATGTCCACAAGGCAGCTGGAACGGCTGTTCCGCCGTTATCTGTCGCGCAGTCCAAAGCGGTATTACATGGAACTTCGGCTGTCCAAGGCGCGCAATCTGCTGATGCAGACCGACATGACGGTGATCAACGTGGCCTTGGCCTGTGGATTTGCCTCGCCGTCGCATTTTTCCAAATGCTACCGCGCGCATTATGATACCACACCCTACCGCGAACGCGGGTCACACGGTCTGCGGCCCGGCGACTGACAGGCCAATGTGCTGCAAACCCCGCGTCATTCGGGCGGTTTGGCAACAGATCGCTGCTTCACAATCCGGTTTCCCCTGTTAATCTGCCCGACAGAATAAAAAACCAACTGGGAGTGTTAACATGAATAAACTTTTGCTCGCGACGGCAGCAGCCGCCCTGATGACGGGTCAGGCCTTTGCGCAGACGACAGAGGTCAAGATCGGCATCGTCCTTGGATTCACCGGACCGCTGGAATCGATCACCCCTGCCATGGGTGCGGGTGCCGATCTGGCCATCGCCGAAGTCAACGCCGCAGGCACCCTGCTGGACGGCGCGACCGTGACCGCGATCCGTGCTGACAGTACCTGCATCGATGCGGGTGCCGCCACCGCCGCCGCCGAAAGCCTTGTGACCGGCGATATGGTCAATGCGATCATGGGTGCCGATTGTTCCGGCGTTACCGGTGCGATCCTGCAGAACGTCGCGCGTCCGAACGGCGTTGTGATGATCTCGCCCTCTGCCACCAGCCCTGCCCTGTCCACGGCAGAGGATGACGGCCTGTTCTTCCGCACGGCACCGTCGGATGCCCGTCAGGGCGTCGTCATGACCGAAGTGCTGATGGAGCGTGACATCACCAACGTTGCGCTGACCTATACCAACAACGACTATGGCAAGGGTCTGGCCGATGCGTTTCAGGCCGCATTTGAAGAAGCCGGCGGCACGGTATCCATTTCGGCCGCACACGAAGACGGCAAAGGCGACTATTCCTCCGAAGTCGCGGCACTGGCCGCCGCTGGCGGTGACGTGCTGGTCGTGGCCGGTTACACCGATCAGGGCGGCAAGGGCATCATCCAGAACGCGCTGGACACCGGTGCATTCGACACCTTCGTTCTGCCCGACGGCATGGTCGGTCAGCAGCTGGTTGACGACATCGGCGCAGGTCTGAACGGGTCGTTCGGCCAGTTCCCCGGCACCGACAGCGCGGGTGCGGAACTGTTTCAGGGCATGGCAACCGAAGCCGGTTTCGAAGGCACAGGGGCATTCGCGCCTGAATCCTACGACGCCGCAGCCCTGATCATGCTGGCAATGGAAGCGGCGGGTTCCGCTGCCTCTGCCGATTACAAGGATCACGTCATGGACGTGGCCAACGCCCCCGGCACAGAGATTTTCCCGGGCGAGTTGGCCAAGGCGATCGAGCTGCTGAAAGCTGGCGAAGAGATCGATTACGTCGGTGCCACAGCGGTCGAGCTGATCGGCGAAGGCGAATCCGCGGGCAACTACCGCGAGATCGAAATCCAGGACGGCGTGATCGAAACCGTCCGCTTCCGCTAAGTCACTGTTGCGGCGCGGGGGCCTATCCCCTGCGCCGCCACCCATAAGGTCTGCGCGTCCCCGGACAGCGCGTGACCCTTTGCGCGGGGATTCCGATGATTGTCGTTGAAAACATGGTGAAAACCTTTGGTGGTTTTCATGCGGTGGATGGTGCAAGCCTGACGATCCGCGAAGGCTCGATCACCGGGCTGATCGGCCCCAACGGGGCTGGAAAAACGACTCTTTTCAATGTCATTGCAGGCGTTCTTCAGCCTACCTCCGGGCGGGTTAAGATGCAGGGGCAGGACATCACCGGGCTGCCGCCACACGATCTGTTCCACCGCGGACTGCTGCGGACGTTTCAGATCGCCCATGAATTTCCGTCGATGACATGTCGTGAAAACCTGATGATGGTGCCTGCCGCCCAGTCCGGAGAGACGCTGTGGAATACCTGGTTCGGTCGCAAGCGGATCGCCGATGAAGAACGCGCCCTGCGCGCCAAGGCCGACGAAGTGCTGGATTTCCTGACTGTCGCCCATCTGGCCGATCACAAGGCCGGACAGATTTCCGGCGGTCAGAAAAAGCTGCTGGAACTGGGGCGCACCATGATGGTGGACGCCAAAATCGTGTTTCTGGACGAGGTCGGCGCCGGTGTGAACCGCACCCTGCTGAACACCATCGGCGACGCGATCATCCGTCTGAATACTGAACGCGGCTATACCTTTGTCGTCATCGAACACGATATGGATTTCATCGGTCGCCTGTGTGATCCGGTGATCTGCATGGCCGAAGGCCGCGTGCTGGCCCAGGGCACGCTGGCGGAAATCAAGGCAAACGAACAGGTGATCGAGGCCTATCTGGGGACCGGTCTGAAGAACAAGGATCAGGTGGCAACCGCATGACCGCAAACCCCTATGACGACCGCGGCAACAAGGACCGGTCCATCACGCGCAAGGGCGGCGGCACCGCGCAACCTGTCGGCAAAGGCGGGAAAGCATCGGCCGCGCCGGGCACGCCCTTTCTGATCGGAGAGGCGATGACCGGCGGCTATGGCAAAGGCCCGGACATCCTGCACGCCTGCACCATTGCTGTAGAGCCCGGCGAAATCGCCGTCATTGTCGGCCCGAACGGGGCCGGGAAATCAACCGCCATGAAGGCGATGTTCGGCATGCTGAACGTGCGCACGGGCCGCGTTCTGCTGGACGGTGAAGACATCACCGCCCTGTCTCCGCAGGACCGCGTCGTGCGCGGCATGGGGTTCGTGCCGCAGACCCACAACATCTTTACCACCATGACGGTCGAGGAAAATCTGGAAATGGGTGCCTTTATCCGGCGCGACGATTTCCGCGATACCATGGCACAGGTTTATGACCTGTTCCCGATCCTGAAGGAAAAGCGGCTGCAACCCGCCGGGCAATTGTCCGGCGGGCAGCGGCAGCAGGTGGCCGTGGGGCGCGCGCTGATGACCAAGCCCAAGGTTCTGATGCTGGATGAACCGACTGCCGGTGTCAGCCCGATCGTGATGGACGAATTGTTCGACCGCATCATCGAAGTCGCCCGCACCGGCATTCCTATTCTGATGGTCGAACAGAACGCCCGCCAAGCCCTTGAAATCGCAGACAAGGCCTATGTTCTGGTGCAGGGTGCGAATGCGCATACCGGCACCGGCAAGGAACTGTTGGCCAATGCGGATGTCCGCCGCAGTTTTCTGGGCGGATGACGATGACCAGCACCACAGACGGGACCCTGTCATGGAATTTCTGAACGGCCTCGTCTTTTTGACGAACTTTGTCATCGTGCCGGCGCTGGCGTATGGGGCGCAACTGGCGATCGGCGCGTTGGGCGTGACGCTGGTTTATGCAATCCTGCGGTTTTCCAATTTCGCCCATGGCGACACCATGGCCTTTGGCACGGCGGTCACGATCAAGGTGACGGCGGTGCTGGTGGGCTTGGGCATCACGCTCGGCCCCTTGCCGACAGCACTGCTGGCCTTGCCGGTCGGGATCGCTGCAACGGCCCTGCTTTTGCTGGGGACCGACTGGCTGGTCTACAAATTCTACCGCGTGCAAAAGGCAAAGCCGGTGATCCTTGTCATTGTCAGCCTTGGCGTGATGTTCGTCCTGAACGGGCTGACGCGGGTTTTCATCGGGGTGCGCGACATCCAGTTCGCCGACGGTGCACGGTTTGTGCTGACGGTCCAGCAGTTCAAGGATGCGACGGGCCTTGACGAAGGTCTGGCGATCCGTACCACGCAGGCAATCACGCTTGTGACGGCGGCGATCACGGTGGCGGTCCTGTTCTGGTTCCTGAACAAGACCCGGACTGGCAAATCCATGCGGGCTTTTTCCGACAACGAGGATCTGGCGCTGTTGTCCGGCATCGACCCCGACCGGGTGGTGCGCGTGACATGGCTGATCGTGGCGGCCTTGGCGACGATTGCGGGCGTGCTGTATGGATTGGACAAATCCTTCAAGGCCTTCACCTATTTCCAGCTGTTGCTGCCGATCTTTGCGGCGGCCATCGTGGGTGGCATCGGCAATCCGGTCGGTGCAATCGCGGGCGGTTTCCTGATCGCCTTTGCCGAAGTGACAGTGACCTATCCGCTGAAAAAGGTGCTGACCTATTGGTTGCCCGACAGCCTTGCGCCAGAGGGTCTGGTGCAGCTTTTGTCCGGGGATTACAAATTCGCCGTCAGCTTCATGATCCTGCTGATCGTGTTGCTGTTCCGACCG
>JBBREW010000081.1:0-8927 GCA_038225335.1 Rhodobacterales bacterium | reverse complement strand
ATGTCAGGCGGGAAAATTGCTACCAACAGGTCGCGCCGTACAGCCCCGATGCCCCGTAGAGCTCGACCGGCACATTGCGCAGGCCGACAATAAACAACATGCAGTCTGAGAAGGTCCATAATGTAAATGTGCACGGATCGGTATAAATAGTATTGTATTAAGCATCATATATCATACTATATTAAGAGTAATCGAAGGAGCCCACTATGCAACGTATGGAAGCCCCGGTCGCTGTCAGCGTATCGGATCTTAAGAAAAGCCCCACTGGAGTTATGGCGCAAGCCGATGGTGAAGCCGTAGCTGTTCTGAACCATAACCGGGTTATCGCCTACATGGTCCCGGCCGATGCTTATGAGGCGATGCTGGAGCAATTGGATGATCTCGCACTCGCACGGATTGCTCTGGAGCGGGCACACGAAAAGCCAGTGCGCGTTTCGCTTGATGAGCTTTGAGCTTCAATTCCTTCCCTCTGCCCTTAAGGAATGGAAAAAACTTGGCGGAACAGTTCAGGCGCAACTTAAGAAGAAACTGGCAGAGCGTCTGGATATCCCCCGCGTCGCGGGCGATGCGCTGCACGGACTGGCAGATCACTACAAAATCAAACTGCGATCTTCGGGCTACCGACTTGTCTACCGTGTAGAGGACGAGATCTTCATGGTGACTGTGATTGCGGTGGGAAAGCGTGAGCGCAGCGCCGTCTACAAGGCGGCAGCAAAACGCGCAAAGATATAAGCAAAGACTTACGACAAGGGTCGCGGGGTGTTCGCATTTTGTCATACGAAACCAAAAGGTGGGATTTGTGACAACAGAATGTGCTTAATCGTAACTGGCATCATGTGCTGAGCGCTAACCCATGACTGACGACTATTGAGAATATAATACGTATCTCCACCGTAATATGTGTCCAAAGCCGCGCTTATAGGGGTCAGCATTCTTGGCTATTTTCGCACACAGTGTTCAGGATCGGCCGCAATCCGAATGGGAATTGCTCGCGGATCATGCGGCCGCCGTGGCCGCCCGCGCCGCGATGTTTGCAGAACCCTTTGGTGGCAGCGATGCAGCGGCGCTGCTTGGCTGGGTTCATGATCTGGGTAAGATGAAGCCCAAATTTCAGGCCAAGTTGTCGGGTGATCGCAATGATGAGCCCCACAGCGGCGAAGGTGCGCGATTGCTGCAATCCCGGTTCAATGGGTTTGGTTCATTGCTGGCCGCCTGCGTGGCGGGGCATCATTCCGGCCTGCCGGACATGAACTCGATGTTACAACGGCTGGCCACGGTGAGCGATTGCGCCCGTCCCGACTGGATGCCGGTGCCAGACAGTCTGACGCCGTTCGGGCCATTGACGGGCGAAGTGATCTCGCACTTCTCGATCCAGTTTGCGATCCGTATGTTATTTTCATGTCTGGTGGACGCCGATGAACTGGAAACCGCAGCGTTTTACGATTCCCATACGGGCCGTACGATCGGCCGGGACCCGGCGACCGTCACCCGTGTCCACCAGGATGCATTCGACCGCCATGTCGCCGGGTTCGCCGGCACGACGGGACCGGTTAACGCTCTGCGCCACGACATTCTGACACATGTGCGCGCGCAAGCGGTGCAGCCCCCCGGTCTGTTCAGCCTGACCGTGCCAACCGGTGGCGGCAAAACGCTGACATCGCTTGGCTTTTCGCTCGATCATGCGCTGGCACATGGTATGGACCGGGTGATCCACGTGATCCCCTATACGGCCATTGTGGAACAGACGGCGGACGTGTTCGGACAGGTGCTGGGACCGGATCAGGTCGTTGAACATCATGCGACGTTCGACTGGGACGCGATCACCGATGACGAGGATCTGGCTCGTCTGCGGCGCGTGACGCGCAACTGGGACGCACCTGTCATCGTCACGACGGCGGTGCAATTTTTCGAAAGCCTGTTTGCGGCCCGCAAACGGCGGTGTGCCAAGCTTCATAATCTGGCCCGTGCCGTTATCGTCATTGACGAGGCCCAAACGATGCCACGTAAGCTGCTGCGCCCCTGTCTGGCCGCACTCAACGAGCTGGCCAGCCACTATGGCGCGACGGTGGTTCTGTCGACGGCGACGCAGCCTGTGCTGACTCGCGCGAGCGGCCTGACGGCACCGGAAGCGTTGACGGATGTGCGTGAACTGGCGCCGGACCCCGCGCATCTTTACCGCGCACTGCGGCGCACGCGGGTCATTCAAGCCGGGCCACTGGACGATGCCGAACTGACACTCCGGATTGCCGGTGCACCACAGGGTTTGATGATCGTGAACAACCGCCGTCACGCCCGCCGCCTGTTCGATATGACCCGGACCTTGCCGGGCGTGCGCCACCTGAGCACGCTGATGACGCCCGCTCACCGCAGGGCAGTGCTGGCCGATGTGCGCGACCATCTGGGTCGGAATCTGCCGGTGCGCCTGATCTCTACCTCGCTGATCGAGGCGGGGGTTGATGTGGATTTCCCGTTGGTGCTGCGCGCTGCGGCGGGCATCGATTCTATCGCGCAGGCGGCCGGTCGGTGCAACCGTGAAGGGCGCATGACGGAACTGGGTCAGCTAATCGTTTTCACGCCGACATCCGATGGGTCGGCCCCACCCGAGGAGGTCAGGCAAATGGCCGAGATCGGTGCAAGCATTCTGGGGACCTTCAGCGATCCACTGTCACAGGATGCCGTGACCGCGTATTTCCAGCGGCTGCTTTGGGCGCAGGGGCCAGAGTCACTGGACATCGCGCGTGTCGGCCCACCTGATGGCCCCACGAACACGGGCATCATGAAAGAGATCGCCGAGTCGGGCAATGATCGGTTATTTAGGTTTGCCCAAATAGGCGACGCGTTCCGCATGATCGACCAGACACAGGCACCGGTCATCATTCGTGGCGGGCGCTGGGGCATTTCCGATGCTGCGCTACGCAATCTGACCTATGCCACCGGTACTGGTGGCATTGCGAGGGCGTTGCAGCCCTATGTCGTCAGCGTACCACATTATGTACGTCGCGACCTGGCCAGCAGCAGTGCCGCAAGCCCGTGGCGCGCGGAGCTGTTTGGCGACGAATTCCTGTTACTGGATTCCGCAAAACTCTATGACGATGCCGCAGGTCTGCAAACGGACGATTTTCATGATGCCGGGTTCATGAACTATTAGCTAGGCGTGCCGTGCGGTGCGTGCGGCGGTTACATGAAATGCAATCGCAAACATCTTGCAACATGCGTTGCAAAGGTCAATCATCCCATCAGATTAAAGTTATTATGCGGTTGATATGTCCGAATTCGGTGTGAAATTACATGTCTGGGGCGATTACGCCTGTTTTACCCGACCCGAGATGAAGGTCGAGCGCGTGTCTTATGATGTGATGACGCCCTCTGCCGCGCGCGGTATTCTTGAAGCAATCCACTGGAAACCCGCTGTGCGTTGGGTGGTGGACCGGATCCATATCCTAAAACCGATCCGGTTCGACAACATCCGCCGCAATGAGGTGGGCGCAAAGGTATCCGACCGCAACGCCCGCGCGGCGCAGCGGGCTGGCGATCTGTCGGGCCTTGGCATGGATGTCACGGCCGAGCGTCAACAACGCGCGATGTTGGCTTTGCGTGACGTTTCCTACGGGATCGAGGCACACTTTGAGATGACGGACAAGGCAGGCCCGGGCGACAACCCTGGCAAACACCGCGAGATGTTTCAGCGCAGGGCTGCCAAAGGGCAATGCTTTCACCGCCCCTGTTTGGGTGTGCGCGAATTTGCCGCTGATTTTGACAGTGTAGCGGATTTTCCGGCAACCATGCTGCCGCCCGACGCGCGCAACCGCGATCTCGGCTGGATGCTGTATGACATCGACTATGGGCAGAACCGGCAGTCAGCGTTCTTTCACGCGGTCATGCAGGACGGCGTGATTGACGTGGCGGGTGCCGTTCGGCGCGGGCTTGCATCATGACCATTCTGGCGGAACTCGCCGCGCTTTACGCGCGAATGCCCGACCTGCCACGTCCCGGCTATTCACGCGAAGCCATCGGGGGAGAGGTTGTTTTGTCCCCTGACGGGTCTGTCTTGGAAATGAACGTGCTGGCCGCACCTGATGAAAAGTCCAAACTGCGCCCGCGCCGGATGGATGTGCCTGCTGCCGGCAAACGCGCATCGGGCATTTTGCCTAACCTGTTCTGGGACAAATCGGCCTATGTGCTGGGCGTTGTCACCTTGCTGGGTGACGACGGCAAGCCGCTGCTGGATGATGCGGGCCATCCGCAGGCCGGGCAGTCGGGCCGCACGGCGCAGGAGCATGCGGCCTTTGTTGCGGCGCATCTGGATCTGCTGGCGGATGCCACGGCACCGGCGCTGGTCGCATTACGCAATTTTCTGGGTCAGTGGACATGGGACAACTTTGCCGCAGGCCGCTATCCGACCGCCCTGCTGGATGCCAATCTGGTGTTCCGGCTGGCGGGCGAAGACCGCTTTGTCCACGACCTGTCACAAGCGGCGGCGCTGTTGGGCGGCGCGTCAGAGGGGGGTGAGATTTGCCTTGTCACCGGTGATATGGCCCCCACTGCCCGCCTGCATCCGTCAATCAAGGGGGTGATGGGCGCGCAAAGTTCGGGCGCATCGCTGGTGTCGTTCAATGCCGCAGCCTACGAGTCACACGGCAAGGCACAGGGCAATAACGCGCCGGTGTCGGAACCCGCCGCCTTTGCCTATGGCACGGCCCTGAACGCGCTGCTGGCGCGCGGATCGGGCCAGACCCTGCGCATTGGTGATGCCACCGTCGTTTTCTGGGTCGAAGCCGCGACGCCTAAACAAACATTCAGCGCGACCGCGCTCTTCGGGGCCGCATTGGCACCGGAACTGCAGGACGCCAATACCGCCCGCAATATCCTTGCCGCTGATCTCGCCGCCATCGCAAAGGGCCGTTGGCACGATGTGCCTGACTATGACCCCGCTACGCGGGTATTCGTGCTCGGACTGGCCCCTAACGCCGCCCGCCTGTCGGTGCGGTTTTGGCACCCGGGGCGGTTGCAGGAATTTGCCGCCCGCATTGGCGCCTTCTGGTCCGATTTGCAGATGACGCCGTCGCCCTGGCGCGGTGCCGATGGGGTGGAATATCCGCCCGCTGCCTGGCGTCTGCTGTATGAGGTGGCAGCCCTTGGCGATGCAAAAAATATCCCACCGTTGCTGGGCGGTGGCTTGATGCGGGCGGTGCTGACGGGGGCGAATTATCCGCGCACCCTGTTGTCGGGCGTCATCGGCCGCCTGCGGGTCGAAGGGACGCCGCCCGACCGCTATTCCGACGGCAGACGCGCCGCCATCATCCGCGCTGTCCTGACGCGCAACACATCACAGGAGGTGCCGATGGCCCTGGACGACACATGCAAAGACCCCGCCTATGTGCTGGGCCGCCTGTTCGGCGCGTTCACCTATGCGGAACGCAGTTTCGCTGACCGGGGGGCAACCATTCGCGACAAATACATGAGTGGCGCGTCTGCCACGCCTGCGCGCATCTTTCCGGTGCTGATGAAGGGTTACGAGCACAACCGTGCCGGTCTGGCCAAGGCAGGCGGCCAAAAGGTCGGCGCAGGGATCAAGGCAGAAAAGGCCGTCGCCGCTATTCTGGCCCTGTTGCCCGGCAGTGGTGACCTGCCCACGACCTTACCGTTGGAGGATCAGGGTCGGTTTTTCGTAGGCTTCTATCATCAGATTTCAGCATTTTACGCCAAGGCCGAAGATGCCGTGATCGAAGACATCGCCGACACCGAAGGAGCCACCTCATGACTGCCCTCACCCACCGCTATGATTTTGTACTGTTCTTTGACGTTGAAAACGGTAACCCCAACGGCGATCCCGATGCCGGCAACCTGCCGCGCATGGACCCCGAAACCGCCCAGGGGCTGGTCACGGATGTGTCGCTGAAACGCAAGTTGCGCAATTATGTGACGGTGGCCAAAGGTGATACACCCGGCCACGCCATCTATATGCAGGACGGCGCTGTCCTGAACCGGCAACACGCGCTGGCCTACACCGCCGCCGGGCTGACATCGGAATCCAAGAAAAAGGCCAAAAAGGTCGAAGACGCCGAACAGATCACCGCATGGATGTGCGCGAATTTCTGGGACATCCGCACCTTTGGCGCCGTCATGACGACCGAGGTGAACGCAGGTCAGGTCCGCGGTCCCGTGCAGCTGACCTTTGCACGGTCCGTGGAAGCGGTCATGCCGCTGGAGGTGTCGATCACCCGTTCGTCCGTCACCAACGAAAAGGACGCCGAGAAAGAACGCACCATGGGCCGCAAGCATGTGGTGCCTTACGGACTTTACCGCGCGCATGGGTTCATCAACGCCAATCTGGCCAACCGCACCGGTTTTTCGCAAGAAGATCTGGACTTGCTGTGGGCCGGGTTTCGCGACATGTTCGAACACGACCGGTCCGCCGCACGCGGCATGATGGCCGCCCGCCGCCTGATTGCGTTCCGCCACGACACCACCCTTGGCAATGCGCAGGCGCACAAGCTGTTCGACCGGGTAACAGTGACGCGCAGCCACAAGGGCGACACGGCGCCCGTTGGCGATGACCGCACTCACAACTGGCCCGTGGCCCGCGCGTTCAGCGATTATGCCATCACGCTCGATGATACCGCCTTGCCCGAAGGGATCACCATCGTTGAGCCATTCTGACGCGGACACCTCTGTTCCTCTGTCCGCCTTGCAGCACTGGCTGTTCTGCCCACGCCAGTGCGCGCTGATCCATGTCGAACGGGTCTGGGCCGAAAACCGATTGACCGCTGAAGGCCGTGTGCTGCACGAACGCGCCGACGCCGGCAGGCCCGAAAGCCGAGACGGTATCCGCATCCTGCGCGCCGTGCAGATCGCGTCGGAACGGCACGGCCTGCACGGCGTGGCCGACGTTGTGGAACTGCATGGCGAAACGCCGTATCCCGTCGAATACAAGCGTGGCCGCCCCAAGGCGCACCGCGCCGACGAGGTGCAGTTATGCGCGCAAGGCCTCTGTCTTGAAGAGATGACAGGTCAGGCTGTGCCACAGGGCGCGCTGTTTTACGGCACGGCACGCCGCCGAAAGGTCGTGCCCTGCGATGACACATTGCGCGCCCTGACACTGCAGGTGGCGCGCGATGTGCGGGACGCGATTCGCACCGGCACGATCCCGCCGCCGGTGTTCGATGCCAAACGCTGTGATGCCTGTTCGCTGCGCGATCTGTGTCGTCCGTTGAGCCCGCGCCAGATCGGCGCACGCTGGCTGGCCGATCACATCATCCGCGCGGGCATCCCTGAATGACGGTCGCGGCATGAAAAAGCTGTTGAACACGCTCTATGTAACCAGTCCGGGGGCCTACCTGCACAAGGACGGCGAAACCGTCGCCGTCGATATTGACGGGGCCACGCGCGGACGCGCGCCGGCCCATCTGCTGGGACAAATCGTCTGCTTTGGCCAGGTAGCTGTCTCGCCCGCGCTTATGGCATTCGCGTCGGATGCGGGGATTACCATTTCGTTTCTGACCTATGCCGGGAAACTGGCCGCCCGTGTCGAAGGCCCGCAAACTGGCAACGTCCTGTTGCGGCGCGCCCAGCACGAGGCGACCAAGGCCAACGCCGCCCTGCCCACAGCGCGCGCCATCGTCGCGGCCAAGATCGCCAATCAGCGCGCCGTCCTGCGCCGCCACCTGCGCGATTACCCCGACGCCCCCGGTACCACGCAGGTCGACGTGATGCAGCAGCGCCTGTCCGACGCCGCCCGTCACGCACTCACCGCCCCCGATCTGGACACCCTGCGCGGACAAGAGGGTGAGGCCGCCCACGCCTACTGGACCGCCTTTGCCCATCTGATCCGCAACCCCGATCCTGCGTTCGCCTTTGCCGGGCGCAATCGCCGCCCGCCACGCGATGCCGTCAACGCCGTTTTGTCGTTCATCTATGTTCTGACAGCGCTAGACGCGCGCGCCGCCTGTGAATGCCATGGCCTTGATCCCCAGATGGGTTTCCTGCATCGTGACAGGCCCGGCCGCATGTCCCTTGCGCTGGATCTAATGGAGGAGTTGCGCGCGCCGCTGGCCGATCGCGTGTGTCTCAGCCTCATCAACCGCCGACAGCTTGCGCCGTCTGATTTCCGAACCGAGGAAACCGGTGCCGTCCTGCTGAACGATGCGGGTCGAGAGACCGTCCTGAAAGCGTTTCAGGAGCGCAAGCGCACGGACCTGCGCCACGCTTGGCTGGACGACACCATCTCCCTCGGCCTCGTGCCCCAGATCCAGGCACAGTTGCTGGCCCGTCACCTGCGTGGCGATATCGACGCCTATCCGGCCTGGGTCTGGGGGTGATGCCATGATGGTACTGGTGACATATGATGTGCGCACCGACAGCAAGGAGGGCCGCCGCCGCTTGCGTCATGTAGCTCGCGCCTGCGAGGATTGGGGGCAGCGCGTTCAGTTTTCGGTCTTCGAATGTGATCTGGATCCGGCACAATGGACGGCCTTGCGCGCTCGCCTGATCGCGGCAATCAACCCTGAGACGGATTCGCTGCGCTTCTACATGCTGGGTCGTGAATGGCGCAGGCGGGTCGAGCATGTCGGTGCCAAACCTGCAACAGACATGGACGGCCTTCTGATCCTCTGATCTGCGAACCCCAAGCACGCGTTCCACGAACGTCAGGTTCGCAGGCGCGGCGATGCCGGAAATTGCATACTTGGCCCCATTATTGTGTAAACAGGCTGAAAATCTCGTGGGTTCGCAATTTAGCAACGAATTGCAACGCTGTTTCAAACTGTTAATCAGACAGGGTCGCCCCCTCCACGGGGGCGTGGATCGAAACACTGACCGCATGATGACGGACGGCAAGCTGCGCGTCGCCCCCTCCACGGGGGCGTGGATCGAAACTGCCGATAGGTCTCTTGCCGCGCCACGTTCGCAGGTCGCCCCCTCCACGGGGG
>JBBREW010000080.1:0-8929 GCA_038225335.1 Rhodobacterales bacterium | reverse complement strand
TCATCGTTGGAAGCGCCGCCGAGATCGTCGAACAGTTCCTGAATCTCGAACTCTGCGGCGGCCTCTTCTTCGGCTGCCAGTTCCTGGATCGACTTGCCAGCGGCCTGAAGCTCTGCTTCTTCCTTGGACCGGGCGACGTTCAGTGTGATCGTCGCTTCGACTTCGGGGTGCAGGGTCAGGATCACGTCGTGCAGACCCAGTTCCTTGATCGGCCCTTGCAGGACGACCTGATTGCGATCGACCGTAAAGCCGTTTTCGGCTGCCGCATCGGCCACGTCACGCGGTGTGACGGACCCGTAAAGCGAGCCCGCATCGGAGGCAGAGCGAATCACGACGAAGGTTGCGCCGTCGATCTTGTCCGCGTCGGCCTGTGCGCTGGCACGGGTTTCGGCGTTCCGGGTTTCGAGAGCGGCTTTTTCAGCCTCGAACCGGGCCATGTTGGCCGCGTTCACGCGCAGACCTTTGCCTTGCGGCAGCAGGTAGTTGCGGCCGTAGCCGTCCTTGACGGTGACGACGTCGCCCATCTGGCCCAGCTTGGCCACACGTTCCAGAAGAATGATTTGCATGGGTTTGCTCCTTACTTCACGGCGTAGGGCAGCAGGGCCAGGAAACGCGCGCGCTTGATCGCCTGGGCGAGCTTGCGCTGGTTCTTGGACCCGACGGCGGTGATACGGGCGGGGACGATCTTGCCACGCTCAGAGACGTAGCGTTGCAGCGTGCGCGTGTCCTTGTAATCGATCGACGGGGCGCCTTCGCCCTCGAACGGATCGGACTTGCGACGGCGGAAAAATGGTTTCGTTGCCATGATTTATGGTCCTTTCCTGATCTATCAGCGACGTTCGCGACGCACGTCGCGTTCGTCACGTTTCTGCATCTGCACCGACGGCAGTTCGGCATGTGCGTCAACCTTGATGGTCAGGACGCGCATCACGTCTTCATGCAGGCGCATCAGGCGTTCCATTTCCTGCACGGCAGCGGCGGGCGCGTCCGAACGCAGAAAGGCATAGTGGCCCTTGCGGTTCTTGTTGATCTTGTAGGCCATCGTCTTGACGCCCCAGTATTCACTGTCGACCAGCTTGCCTTCGTTGTCGGACAAGACGGTGCCAAAGTGTTCGATCAGGGCTTCTGCTTGCGTGTTGGACAAGTCCTGACGCGCAATCATCACATGCTCGTAAAGCGGCATGGCGTTCCTTTTCATTTCTATCGACGCATTTCATAGGCCGGGGCATAACCTTCCGCATCCCGACCACGAGAGTCTGCGCAGTGTTTGACCATTGCGGAAGTGGGCCGCTTATACACAGGGTGTGACGCGGCGCAACCCGGCTTGACCGGGGGATGGGGCCGGCGCGGCCAACAGCTTAATGAATCCTTAAGGTCGCCGTTTTTCTGACGTGATCGACTGATTGTTTCAGGGTGAAGTTTTCATCCAGTGAAAGGCGCAATGTCATGGCCCATGTATACGATATGCAGACGATTACGGCGCGCACGCGGGCGACGTTGCGCCGCAAGGCTGACAGCCGCGCCGGATACCGGTTGGAGGACAGCCACTGGGGCTATTGCGTCGTGCCGCTGGGTCCGCCGCCGGTGTTGCTGGTGCTGACGCAGATCGCAGCCTTGTTGTCCGGGGCCGTGTTTCTGGCAGCTGCGGTGGCGACCGCGGTTCTGGCCGACCCGTCGGATTTGGCATTCCGGGTGCCGGTGATCTTTGTGGCCTTTGCACTGGGGGTTGGTCTGATGTGGTTTGCCAGCCGGGGCAGCCAGATCCACATCGAAGTGGATACCAAGACCGCCGAAGTGCGCGAAGTCATCCGCAACCGGACCGGGGCCTGCACGGTCATGGCGCGCTATGGGTTTGACAGCATCGGCAGCGTGTTTCTGGTCCGGCCCAAAGGCCATCTGCCGACCCTGATGCTGCGGTTCAAGGCCAGCGCGCGGCAACTGCCGGTCGCCATCGGAACAGAGGCCGATCTGACGAAACTGCGCGACCGTCTGGGCCGCGACCTGATCCTGCGATCCCGCCACGACGTTTAATTTATCCCGGTCAGGGGCATGACGGGCGGCAGCGTGTCAGGCGCACGAACAGGTGATGTTCAGATTTGCCGGATTGCAGACAACAGGTTGCGCCGTCATCTGCAGTCCATCGCAACCCAATGCCGGAGACTGCATCCATGAAGACCATTCTGACATCCGCCGCCGCCCTGACCCTGCTGGCCGCCCCCGCCTTTGCGGCGCCAGAGGCCTATATCCTTGACGCCAGCCACAGCCAGATCGTGTTCGAATACGATCACCTTGGTTTTTCCACCGGCAAAGGCATGTTTTCCGGCTTTGAAGGCGAAATCCAGTTCGATCAGGAAGATCCTGCCAATTCGACCGTGAACGTGGCCTTTCCCGTGCGGTCGATGCTGACCGGCTGGGAAGCCCGGTTCGAGCATTTCATGTCCGCAGATTTCTTTGACGCGGCCGACGATGAGATGGTCACCTTCACCTCGACCGCGATCGAAGTAACCGGCGAAGACACCGCCACCATCACCGGCGATCTGACGCTGAACGGCGTCACGAAATCCGTCGTGCTGGACGCCACGCTTAATCAGGTGGGCGAGCATCCGATGGAAGGCAAGGCATGGGCCGGTTTCGATGCCACCACAACGCTGCTGCGGTCGGATTACAACGTGGGCCAGTTCGCCCCCTTTGTCAGCGACGAGGTTGTCGTGGACATCTCGATCGAGGCGATGAAGGCCGAATAAGCATTTAAGGCGTAAGATACAGAAAAGCCGCGCCGGGGTATCCCCGGCGCGGCTTTTTCGTGTTCGCAGCCCAAGTGTGGGTCAGTCTGCCCGGGTGGCGGTCAGGTCCACATCGACGGTGACGGCAAAGCCGAGGTTTGTTTCGTCCGCCATGCTGGCCCCGATGCCATAATCCATCCGGTTCAGCGTCGTGCTGCCTTGCATCGTGGCGGTATCGCCGTCGACCGACAGGGTGAACGGCAAGGCAAGCGGTGCAGACGATCCTTTCAGTGTCAGGGTGCCGTCGGCGGTATAGTCATCGCCGCTGCGTGTGATTGGCCCTGTGAACGTGGCTGTCGGGTGGGTTTCGGCATCGAAAAAGTCGGCACCCATCGCCTGTGCCGTGACGGACCCCAGCGTGAGGGAGCCGATGGAGACGGTGACGGTGACCTCTCCTGCATCGGTTTCGGCGTCGGGGTCAAAGGCGATGGCGGCGGTCCAGTCGGCAAAGCTGCCGGTGACGGTGCTGCCGAACTGCGTCACGGAGATCGACAGGGTGCCGTCCTGCACGGTCCAGTCAGAGGCGACCTGTTCCAGCGCCGCTGTCTGGGCGGTGTCGTCATCGCCACTGGTCATGGCAAAGGCCGCGCCGACGCCACCGGCAATCACAAGCACCGCCAGCAACGGGGCCGCGACCGGCGCGCGGTGGTATGGCATGGCGGGGGCGGTGCTTTTGCCGAACCACATGCGGCGCAGGGTGGCGTCGCGGTCGATCAGGTGGTGTTTCAGCGCGCCCGCGATATGCAGGATCAGGGATGCGACCATGACCTTGCCAAACACCCAGTGCAGCGTTGCAAACAGATGCGCCACGCCGTCATCCTTTGGCACAAAGGGCAGGCCCTGACCGAAGGGCCACCAGATCGGTGCGAACCCCGTGGTGGCTGCATGGTCGATCCAGCCCGTCAGTGGCGTGATGACCAAAGAAGCATACAGCAGCCAGTGAACGGTTTCCGCCAGCAGGGTTTCGGCCTTGCGTTCGGGGTGCATGGGGCCGGGTTTGGGATGGCTGAGCGCCCAGCCGATCCGCGCAAGGGCCACAAAGAACACCGTGACCCCCAGCGTCTTGTGGATCGAGAATAAAAGCGCCTTTTGCGCAAGCTGTTCATTGGTGTCGTAGGGCAGCCCGTTGGCGATGACCCCCAAGGGGATGATGGCCAGAATTAGGGCGGCCGTCAGCCAATGAAAGGTCTTTGTCACGGTGCCGTAGGTGGTTGCAGGGGTCATGGCGCATCCTTTGCGTTGCGGGCCAACACTAACCTGTTGAACATGGTCCGACAATTTGCATTGACGCAGAGCCATTGTGCGCCTTGGCCCCGCAGGCTAGACCAAGGTCCAAAGTTGCACAAAAGAAGGGCATATTCATGCGGGCATTCGTTTTTCCGGGGCAGGGCGCGCAGACGGTGGGCATGGGCAAGGCGCTGGCGGATGCCTATCCGGCGGCCCGTGCGGTCTTTGCGGAAATCGACGACGCCTTGGGCGAACACCTGTCTGCCTTGATCTTTGACGGTCAGATCGAGACGCTGACCCTGACCCGCAACGCCCAGCCTGCGCTGATGGCGACATCGCTGGCCGCCCTGCGGGCGCTGGAGGCAGAGGGCGTCAGCATCGCGGATGCGGATTTTGTCGCGGGTCATTCGCTGGGTGAATATGCCGCATTGGCCGCGGCAGGCAGTCTGGGTCTGGCGGATTGTGCGCGGCTGCTGCGGTTGCGGGGCGATGCGATGCAGGCGGCTGTGCCGGCGGGGATGGGGGCGATGGCGGCCATTCTGGGGCTGGATGCAGCCACCGTTGCAGGCATTGCCGAGGAGGCCGCCCAAGGCGAGGTCTGCGCGCTGGCCAATGAAAACGACCCGTTGCAGAACGTGATTTCCGGGCATGTCGCCGCGGTGGAACGCGCCGCCGCACTGGCCAAGGCTGCGGGCGCGAAACGCGCCCTGATGCTGCCCGTATCGGCGCCGTTCCATTGCGCGCTGATGCAGCCCGCCGCCGACATCATGCGCGATGCACTGAACAGCGTCCCGATGCAGGCCCCGGTCGTGCCGCTGGTGGCCAACGTCACGGCCCTTCCCGTGTCGGACCCGGACCAGATCAGGGCACAGTTGGTCGCACAGGTGGCGGGCCGGGTCCGCTGGGCGGCCTCTGTGGACTGGATGGCGGCGCAGGGGGTTGCGTCCTTTGTCGAGGTGGGGGCGGGCAAGGCCCTGTCCGGCATGATCCGGCGGATCAGCCCTGCGGCGCAGGTTCATAATGTCGGCACACCGGCAGAAGCACAGACGGCGGCAGCCGCAATCAAGGGAGACGCATGATGTTCGATCTGACAGGCAAGACGGCGCTGATTACCGGCGCATCGGGCGGGATCGGGGGCGCGATTGCCACCGCACTGCACGGCGCGGGTGCCACGGTGGCCCTGTCCGGCACGCGCACCGCCCCGCTGGAGGAGCTGGCCGCGACACTGGGCAGCCGGGTTCACGTCCTGCCGTGTGATCTGTCGGATGCCGCTGCGGTGACGGCCCTGCCGAAACAGGCGGTCGACGCCATGGGCAGCGTCGATATTCTGGTCAACAACGCAGGGATCACCCGCGACAACCTGTTCATGCGGATGTCGGATGAGGAGTGGTCATCGGTGCTGGAGGTCAACCTGACATCCACGATGCGGCTGTGCAAAGGGGCTGTCCGGGGCATGATGAAGGCCCGCTGGGGCCGGATCATCAACATTTCCAGCGTCGTGGGCGCGACCGGCAATCCCGGTCAGGCGAACTATGCCGCGTCAAAGGCCGGGCTGGTCGGCATGAGCAAATCCATCGCCTACGAGGTCGCAAGCCGTGGCATCACGGTCAACTGCGTCGCACCGGGGTTCATTGCCACGGCGATGACCGACAAGCTGAACGACGATCAGAAAAACGCCATTCTGGGCCAGATTCCAGCCGGCCGCATGGGAGAAGCGGAGGAGATCGCCGCTGCCGTGCTTTATCTTTCGAGCAAAGAAGCAGCTTATGTCACGGGTGCGACCTTGCATGTGAATGGCGGAATGGCCATGCTTTGACGCAGGCCGCTTGGCCTATTTGTGAAAGCGTTTGCGCCTGCACAAATCTCTGTTATAGGCCACGCAGCAACGGACAGACCCTTTGTCTGGTCGGTTCAACAACCGGGTTCAACCCCATCAGGAACGTAAGGAATTGTTCATGAGCGACGTCGAAGACCGCGTACGCAAGATCGTTGTGGAGCACCTTGGTGTGGAAGAGGACAAAGTCGTCGAAAGCGCGTCGTTCATCGACGATCTGGGTGCCGACAGCCTTGACACCGTAGAGCTGGTCATGGCGTTCGAGGAAGAGTTCGGGATCGAGATCCCCGACGACGCCGCCGAAACCATCCAGACCTTTGGCGATGCCGTCAAGTTCATCAACGGCGCCCTTTAATCAGCGGATCTGCCGGTCTTGCGACAGGCGGAACGTTTGATAGGTCACAAGACGGCCTCTGCCCGGCAGAGGCCGTTTTTTATTGCGCGGAATGCCGCGTTGCGGATCATGCGCCGCCACCTGCGGCGGGATTGCGGGGCGCTGGCCCCTTGCCCCGCCGCCTGTGCCTGCGGTATCAGAACCGCGATCAGTGTCGAAGGGACGTCAGATGCGCCGCGTAGTAGTTACAGGACTGGGACTTGTCACACCACTGGCCGACGGGGTCGAGGCCAGCTGGTCGCGTATCCTTGCGGGCCAGTCCGGGGCAGGGACCATCACCCGCTTTGACACCACCGGGCTGGTCACGAATTACGCCTGCGAGGTGCCATTCGGTGACGGAACCGACGGGACCTTCAACGCGGACACCTATATGGAGCCGAAAGAACAGCGCAAGGTTGATACCTTTATCCTGTTCGGCATGGCGGCGGCCCAGCAGGCGGTCGAGGATTCGGGCTGGATGCCGACCGACCGCGAAGATCAGGAACGCACCGGCGTGTTGATCGGATCGGGGATCGGCGGTCTGAATTCCATCGCCAACACGGCCATCATGATGGAAGAAAAGGGCCCCAAGCGGGTGTCGCCCTTCTTTGTGCCGGGGGCGCTGATCAACCTGATTTCGGGTCAGGTCAGCATCCGTTACGGATTCCGGGGCCCCAACCATTCGGTCGTCACCGCCTGTTCAACGGGGGCGCATGCCATCGGTGATGCCAGCCGTCTGATCCAGCACGGCGACGCGGATGTGATGATTGCCGGTGGCGCAGAGGCCGCGATCTGCAAAATCGGCATCGCGGGATTCAATGCCTGCAAGGCGCTGTCGACGAAATACACCGACGATCCGACCAAGGCGAGCCGCCCCTGGGACACCGCGCGCGACGGGTTCGTCATGGGTGAAGGTGCGGGCATCGTGGTGCTGGAAGAATACGAACACGCCATGGCGCGCGGGGCCAAGATTTACGCCGAGGTGCTGGGTTACGGATTGTCCGGCGATGCGTTTCACATCACCGCACCGCCCCCCGACCACGAAGGGGCCGAACGTGCAATGCGCGCCGCCTGCCGCAACGCGGGGATCACGCCCGATCAGATCGACTATGTCAACGCGCATGGCACATCGACCATGGCCGACACCATAGAGCTGGGCGCGGTCGAACGTATGGTCGGGCCCGAGGCCGCATCCAGATTGTCCATGTCATCGACGAAATCCATGACCGGGCACCTGTTGGGGGCGGCGGGCGCGATCGAGGCGATCTTCAGCATTCTGGCGATCCGCGATCAGGTCGCACCGCCGACGATCAATCTGGACAATCTGGATTGCGACACCGCCGTCGATCTGTGCGCGGACGGCAAGCGCAGCCGCAAGATTGATGTGGCGCTGTCCAATTCCTTTGGATTTGGGGGAACGAACGCCAGTCTGGTTCTGGGACGGCTGCGCTGATGTGGCGTCATGTGGCTGCAAACGGCATCACCTTTCTGATCGTCGCCCTGTTTCTGGTGGCGGGTGTGATCGTCTGGGGCACGCAAAGTTACAAGGAACCGGGGCCGCTGGCCGCAGGGATCTGTCTTCAGGTGCAGCCGGGATCGAACATGCGGCAGGTCAGCGCGCAGTTGGAAGATCAAGGCGCGGTGCGGTCGGGTGCGATCTTTCGCATCGGGGCGGATTACGCTGAAAAGTCGCAGGACCTGAAGGCGGGCAGCTTTTTGGTGCCAGAGCAGGCATCCATGGCGCAAATCGTCGATCTGGTCACGACAAGCGGGCAAAGCACCTGCGGCACGGAAGTCGTGTTCCGCGTCGGTGTGCGGCGCAACATGGTCGATGTCCGCGAACTGGACCCCGCCACCAGCCGCTATACCGAAGTGGCATCCTTTGCCCCCGGGGCGGATGAGGTGCCAGAGGTCTATGACACGGTCCGCGCCGCACCGGATACACGGTTCCGGCTGGCGGTGGCCGAAGGTGTGACAAGCTGGCAGGTGGCCGATGCGCTGCGCCAGATCGACATTCTGGACGGCACCATTGCTGAAACGCCGCCCGAAGGTGCCTTGGCCCCCGACAGCTATGCCTTTGTTCCGGGTGCTGACCGCAACGCGATCATCGACCGGATGGCCGCCGCACAGACGCAGATTCTGGCGGATGCCTGGGCCGCACGGGTGGACGGTCTGCCCGTGACGACACCGGAAGAGGCGTTGATTCTGGCATCCCTGATCGAAAAAGAGACCGGCGTTCCGACAGAGCGGCGGCAGGTGGCCAGTGTGTTCGTGAACCGGATGGAACGGGGCATGCGGTTGCAGACCGATCCGGCGGTCATTTACGGTGTGACGCGGGGCGAAGGCATCCTGAACCGGGGTCTGCGCCGGTCGGAATTGGATACGCCGACGCCGTGGAATACCTATGTCATCCCCGGTCTGCCGCCGACACCGATCGCAAACCCGGGGCGCGCCAGTATCGAGGCCGCACTGGACCCGGACACCACCGAGTTTGTGTTCTTTGTCGCTGATGGCAGCGGCGGTCATGCCTTTGCCACCAACCTTGACGATCATAACCGCAATGTCGCGGCGTGGCGGTTGATCGAAGCGCAGCAGGCGGCAGACGCCCCGACCGACAGCCAGTAAAGCCCCGTTAAGGGCACCGGACCCTGCCCGGACGGGCGGGGTCTGAAATGTTAACCGACCCGCGTCTAGGGTGAACGCGAGCTGGAA
>JBBREW010000079.1:0-8963 GCA_038225335.1 Rhodobacterales bacterium | reverse complement strand
CATGGATCAGTCATTCTCGATCATCATGACCGGGACCGGGATCGTGGCGCTGGCCGGGATCGTCGTGAACAACAACATCATCCTGATCGACACCTATCAGGAATATGCGGGCTACATGCCCCGCCAGACCGCCATCGTCCGGACGGTAGAGGACCGCGTGCGCCCTGTCCTGTTGACAACCATCACAACCATGGCGGGGCTGGCCCCGATGATGTTCGGCCTCAGCCTTGATTTCATGCAGGGCGGCTACACCATCGACAGCCCCACGGCCCTGTGGTGGAAACAACTGGCGACGGCGGTGGTGTTCGGTCTGGGCATCGCCACGGTGCTGACCCTGGTGTTCACGCCCGC
Organism: Rhodobacterales bacterium; assembly: GCA_038225335.1. Lineage (GTDB taxonomy): Bacteria > Pseudomonadota > Alphaproteobacteria > Rhodobacterales > Rhodobacteraceae > Loktanella. The sequence goes on along the minus strand of JBBREW010000079.1, from coordinate 8,612 downwards.
CATGCTGGCGGTGCGGGTCTGGCTGTCGGTCTATGTCAATGCGGCAGGTCAGGGGCTGGCCGCACTGACCGGCGGCAGGTCCAGCCGCGCGCGGCGCGACCGGACCCTGAACCGCAACCTGCGCCGCACGCCCCTGCCCGATCTGGTCTGGCTGGACGATGAACCGCCGGTCCGCCCCGTGACACTGGCCACAGCACCGGTCCGCGCGGCAGAGTGACCGCGTCAGGCGGGCGGTGCCTGTCCCGTCAGGGCGTCCCCGGCCTGAACCGTCACGACGTCGGCGGTCTGACTGCGCGCGACCCGGCCCAGCGTCAGCAAGACCAGCACAAGCGCCGCAACCGCACAAAGCGCAATCGCCGCCACCATCGGCAAGGCGGTGCCGTCAAAGAACAGCCCCGTCAGCACGATCATCACGCCGCCTGCCACCATCTGCAAGGTACCGCCCAGACTGGACGCCAGCCCCGCGATGCGGCCATGCGCATCCAGCGCCATGACCATCGTGGTGGGAATGACCAGCCCCAGACAGGCATTGGCCAGAAACAACATGCCCACGATCACCGGCAAGGTGCCGAACCCGGCCAGCGTGACCAGCAACAGCGCCACCGTGAACCCGGCAAATCCCATGACACCCCAGCGCATCAACGGCACGATGCCGACCTTTTCGCCCAGCACGCCCGCACATTGCGTCGCGGCAAAGAATCCGATGGCGTTGATCGCAAAGGCCAGACTGAACCCGGTCGGCGTCAGGCCGAACTGTTCGACATAGACAAAGGACGCGCTGGCGATAAAGACGAAAAAGCTGGCCATGCCGAACCCGCCGATGAACGTCAGCCCCATGAACACCGGGTCCGTCGTCAGGACCTTGGCCCCCGCCCAGAGGGACGCCAGATTGACCCGGCGTCTGCGGTCGGGTGTCAGGGTTTCCGGCAAGGCAAATCCGGTGACAAGGATCGCCACGACCGCCGCCCCACACAGCACCCAAAAGATCAGCCGCCAGTCGCCGAACTGGATCAGACCCGACCCAACCAGCGGCGCCAGCATCGGTGACACGGATACAACCAGCATGACCAGCGCCATCATCTTGGTCGCAGCGGTCCCGGTATGCATGTCGCGGATCACCGCGCGCGGCACCACCATCAGCACCGCCCCGCCGATCCCCTGCACCGCGCGCCCCAGCACCAGCATGCCGATCGTGGGGGCCAGTGCACAGATGGCGCTGCCCGCGATGAAAATCGCAAGCCCCACGAACAACGGCTGCCTGCGCCCGGACTGATCGGACCACGGCCCGTAAATCAGCTGCGCCAGACCAAAGGCCAGAAAGTAACTGGTCAGCGTCATCTGGGCTGCGGTTTCCGTAACATTCAGCGATGCGGCCAGTTCGGGCATCGCCGGCAGATACATGTCGATGGCAAAGGGCCCGACAGCGGACAGCAGACCCAGGATCAGGGCCATGCGAAAAAGTGACATTGTAAGGATACCCGGTCAGAATGAAGGTCAGGCCGACACGCTATGCCGCGTCCTGCGGGTTGACAATCAGCGATGCCGCGCCGCAGCACTGTGCGTCAGCGCACCCCGCCGCCCGGCAGGCGGCCGACCATCGTATCCGACACAGACCCCGCCGCCGGGCAGGTGATGGGTCAGGCGGCGATCTCTTCCTCGCTTTGGCGGTTCCACAACTGCGCATAGCGTCCGTCAGCGCCAAGCAAGGCGTCGTGGGTTCCGGATTCGACGATCACGCCTGCCTCCAGCACCACGATCAGATCGGCGTCCTGAATGGTGGACAGGCGGTGCGCAATGGTGATGACCGTCCGGCCCTGCCCCATCAGCCGCAATTCGCGCTGAATCTCACGCTCTGTCTGGGTGTCCAGCGCACTTGTCGCCTCGTCCAGCAACAGGATCGGCGGGTTTTTCAGCAAGGTGCGGGCGATGCCGACCCGTTGCTTTTCCCCGCCCGAAAGCTTCAGGCCCCGTTCGCCCACGGTGGTGTCATAGCCGTCGGGCAACGACAGGATGAAGTCGTGGATATTGGCGGCGCGGGCGGCTTCGCGGATTTCGGCCTCTGACGCGTCGGGGCGACCATAGGCGATATTGTAATGGATGGTGTCGTTGAACAGGACCGTGTCCTGCGGCACCACACCGATCTGCGCATGCAGGGACGCCTGTGTCACGTCGCGGACGTCCTGCCCGTCGATGACCATCGCGCCGCCTGTCACGTCATAGAACCGGAACAGCAGCCGCCCGATGGTGGATTTGCCGGACCCGGACGACCCCACGATGGCGACAGTCTGCCCCGGCTGGATGTCCAGCGACACGCCCTGCAGGATGGGACGGGCGGGATCATAGGCAAAATGCACGTCGCGCAATTCCACATGCCCGCCGGTGACGTGCAGGGTGCTTGCGCCGGGCCTGTCTGTCACCTCTGCCGGTTGTTCCAGCAGATCGAACATGCCGCCCATGTCGATCATCGCCTGCCGGATTTCGCGGTAAACGGTGCCCAGAATGTTCAGCGGCATGGTGATCTGGATCATATAGGCGTTGACCATGACGAAATCGCCCACCGTCAGCGTCCCCGCCGCAGCCCCCATCGCGGCCATCGCCATCACCACCACAAGCCCCGTCGTGATGATCAGCGCCTGACCAAAGTTCAGAAACGCGAGGGTATAGTTGGTGCGGACCGCCGCGGTCTCATACTGCCGCATCGCCGCGTCATAGCGGCCCGCCTCCCACCGCTCTGCCCCGAAGTATTTGACGGTCTCGAAATTCAGCAGGCTGTCGATCGCCTTTTGATTGGCGTCGGTATCCTGATCGTTCATCACCTTGCGGATCTTGACCCGCCATTCGGTGACCACAAAGGTGAACCAGACATAAATGACAATCGTCGCGACCACGACGACCATGTACCAGATGTCGAAATTGAACAGCAGCACGACAGAGATCATGACAAGCTGCAACACCAGCGGACCCATGGAAAAGATCAGGAACCGCATCAGGAAATCGACACCCTTGACGCCGCGTTCGATGATCCGGCTTAGTCCGCCGGTCTTGCGGGTGATATGATACCGCATCGACAGGCGGTGAATGTGGGTAAAGGTTTCGAGCGCCAGTGTGCGCAGCGCCCGCTGGCCGACCGGAGTGAAAATCACATCGCGCAATTGCGTCAGACCGGTCGTGGCCAGCCGCGACAGCCCGTAAATCACCGTCAGCCAGACCGCACCCAAGGTCAGCAACCACGTCTGGGCGGCCCCTTCGGTCGCGGTGGCATCACTGGCCAGCGCATCGACCGCCGCCTTGAACAGAAAGGGCGTGCCGACCGCGATGGCATTGGCCGTCAGCAGCACCGTGATGGCCGCCACGACCCGCACCTGCGTGCGCCGGTCGCCTTTGGGCCACAGATAGGGGGCCACACGCCGGATGACGTTCCACCCTTCGATCCGGGCGCTGTCGTCGAAATTGTCGTCGGTCTTGCTCAGGCGTCGCATGGCGGTCCTTTGGCTACTGGCCCTTGTTAGGCATGCTTGCCAGCAAAGGCCAGCGGCCCGGTGGGGTCAGTCCGCCGCAGGTGCCGCGTCCCCCTGCGGAATGACAAAGACCTGACCGGGATAGATCAGATCGGGATTGCGGATCTGATCGGCGTTTGCTTCGAACAGGGCCACATACAAGATCCCGTCGCCCAGATTTTCCCGCGCGATGGCCCACAGCGTATTGCCGGGCTGCACCGTCTGCGTCAGCGGACCGGGGCTGGCTGGGTCCGACTGCAGGGCGCTGATGCTGGCGGGGTCTTCGCGGCGGAACGGCGTTTCGACGCGGCTGGCCACGCGGCCATCGGCATCCAGCGCATCGATGCGGAGGGTATAAGTGCCGGGATCGACAGGCGGCAGGACCAGCCGCCAGTCGCCCAAGGGCCCGACCGGACCTGATGCAATGGCGCGATTGTCAAGATAGACCTGCAAGGTGCCGTCGCCCGGTGCCCGTCCGGCCAGTTGCACAGCACCCGCAGGATCATAGGTGATCGCGTCCAGCGCAACGCGGGCGCTGGCCTGCGGCCCCTGCGGCAGGACCCGCGCGCCCGTCGCATCGACCACAACGGTGGCGGCGGGCAAATCCGACCCGTTTTCCTTGGTCAGCGCGTCGACGGGCGGCGCTGTCGCTGATGGTCCGGTGTCTGGCAGACCGGCGATTGCGGTGCCAGCCTCTGCGGTGCTGCTCTCTGCGGGGCCGGCGACCGACACGCCCGGTGCTGATACGCTTCCTTCTGGCAGAGCGCCGTCCGGCGTTGAACCAACCGGCATATCGACATCCGGAAGGCCCGCATCTGCCAAGGCGGTGTCGCCACCACTGTCGCTGGCAGCCGCAGCCGCCGGTTGCGCCGGATCGGGTGTCCGGTCGGCCTGATTTTCAGTGCTGTCTGCCTGCGCGCGGGCTTCATCCGGCACGGACACCAGCGCGGTGACGCTGTCGGTATCCGCCACCGGCGCGTCACCGTCGTTGGCGGCGATCACCTCTGACTCTGGCCCGGCAGCGCCGGTGCCCGGGCGGATCAGGACGGTATCGCCTTGGGGCGTGTCATCGTTCAGCGCGAATTGCAGGCTGCGGGGTGCATCAGACGCGGCGATGCTTGCGGTGGCGGCGAACCCGCCGCGGGCGTCGGCCTGCGCCTGTGCCACCGGGGTTCCGTCCAGCAGGATCGTGACAGTGTCGCCCGGTGCCGCACGCCCGGCAATGACGGCGATCCCGTCCGGCCCCAGCAGGAATGTATCGACCTCTGCGCCAGCGGCCTCTGGCTCTGCACCTGCCACGTCCGTCGTCGCTGCCCCCGCACCTGGTTCATTTGCAGATCCCGCCGCAGCGGACACGCCATCCGCAGGCAAAAGCGGCGACTGTGTCGCCGTCGACGGCATCAGGCGCGGCAGCAGCGCAATCAGGGCCACGGCCAAGGCTGTCGCAACCGCAGCACCCCCGACCAGACGTGTCGTATTCGTCGTCATGTCACGCCCCCCAGCGTCGCCCGCCATCGCCAAGATGCGGGATCGGCCGCAGGCTGACGCATTTTGCGCATGACGGCAAGGGCTTGGCAGGTCCGGGCTGTATTTGGCGGGGCAATGGGTGCGGGCGCACCACATCCTTACCCTCAAACCCTAGACCGCGACGCGCGCCAGTCGCCGGGCAGCCCGGTCCGCATGCAGGGTCGAGGCTGAATAGAGGGCGAGCGCCGACCAGATCATGCCAAAGGCAATGGCGTGCCACACTGTCACCGCATTGCCGAAAAACAGCACGGCGCAGGCAAATTGCAGCGTCGGATTCAGGTATTGCACCAGCCCCACGGTGGACATCCGCACGCGCCGCGTCGCCAGCGAAAACAGCACCAGCGGCAGCGCGGTCAGCGGCCCCGACACCGCCAGCAGCACCTGATCCGACAGGCTCAGCCCGCCTTGCCCCAAAGGCGTGCCATAAAAGAACAGAAAAATCAGCGCCAAGGGGGCCAACACCGTCACTTCGGCGGTGACGGACACCACGCTGTTCAGATCAAGCCCCTTTTTCAACACACCATAGGCGCCGAACGACCCCGCCAGCCCAAGCGCGATCCAGGGTGCGACACCCAGTCCCGCGGTCAGCACGGCCACGGCCACCCCGGCAAGGATCACGGCGGTCGTCTGCGCAACCGTCAGGCGTTCCTTGAACACCATGCGGCCCAGAACGACTGCCACGATCGGGAACATGTAATACCCCAGCGAAGCTTCGAGGGCGCGCCCATTCGAGATCGAATAGATGAAACCGAACCAGTTCAAGGAGATGACGATGGCTGCTGCCATGATGACCCAACGCGTGCGGGGGTCGGCCAAGGCTGCACCGACCGCGCCCAATCGCCCCTGCACACCCAGCACGACGCTGAAAAACGCCAGTGACCACAGGGTGCGGTAACACAGCACCTCCAGCGGGGGGATGTCGGACAGAAGGTAGTAATACAAGGGTGACAGGCCCCAGACGGTGCTGACCACGATCAGCGCCGCAACGCCGGTCATACCGGGGGTAAACGTCATGATGTGATGTTATCCTGCCTGCGGGCGCTGCCCTTTGCGCGCCCATCTGCGCTGATGCACGCGGCAGACGCAAGCCGGCATTGCCACAGCAGCGCAACCCCAAACAAAAAAAGGCCGCAAAGCGCCCCTGTGGCGACCCTGCGGCCTTTTATAGATATCTGACCCCTGTGGGCCACGGATGGCCCGGTCAGGCGGCCAGTTCGTCGGCCACGATCGTCTCTATGTCTTTCAACGGATGGTTGGTCAGCGTCTTGGGGATCTCACCGACGATTCGCTTGGTGACTTCCTGATGCAGTTTGTTGCGGAGTTCGCCCAGCACACCCGGACTTGCGACCAGCACCAGCGAGTCGAATTTGCCCTTGTGCGCCCGCTCGTACAGGATATCCGCCAGATCGGCGGCAAACCGGTCCTTGGCCAAGGCGTGGAAATCGGTTTCTTCATAGGCCGACGATCCGTGGTTTGCCGATTGCTGTACCCGGCCCGGACGGTCCGTCGCCTGCTCGCTGTCTTGGGGGTTGTCCTGTTCCTCTTTGGCGATCACCTCCAGATGGGGGTCCTCGCTGTCGGTCACATTGCGCAGAAACAGGGCTTTTTCACCATCGGCGACCACAACCCACGTGCCATTTTTCAAACCGGTCATCTGTGCAATCCTTGTGTCAGTACATTCACCACACCAACCAGCCGCCTGCGCGAAGGTTCCGCCTAGCCGGCCAGCACGGCACTGAACCGCGCAACCGACATGTTCGATCCGCAGGCGATGATCCCTACATGACGCCCCGCCAGCTCATCCCGCAACGGCCCGCAGATCGCCGCCAGTGACGCAGCACAGGCGGGTTCCGCCAGCAGGCGCAGCACGGTCATGTAATGGCCCATCGCGGCACGCATCTCGGCGTCGGTCACATGCACCATGCGGTCCACGACCGCCGCCGCGACTGCCAGCGAATAGGGCATGGCGCGCGGCGCGCTCAGGCTGTCGGCGATGGTGTCGATCCGGTCCAGCGTGACCGGACGCCCGGCGGCCAGACTGCGGGTCATGCTGTCGGCACCCAGCGGTTCGACCCCGATCACGGTGCATCTGGGGTGTGCCGCCTTGAACGCGGCCCCCATGCCGCCGATCAGACCGCCCCCGCCCACCGGCACCACCAGCGTGTCGATCAAGGGCGCCTGTTGCGCGTATTCAGCGCCGCAGACAGCCGCCCCCAGCGTCATGTGCGCGCCGTCGTAGGGGTGCAGGATGGCGCGGCCTTCCTGCGTCACCACACGGTCCATTTCGGCAAAGGCGGCGGGCATGTCGGCGCACAGCGTCACCTCTGCCCCCATCGCGCGGCACCCGTCGATGCGCAGCGGGTCCACGGTCGCGGGCATGGCGATCCGGGCACTGACCCCTGCCGCCTGCGCCGCCCAACTGACCGCCAGCGCGTGGTTCCCGCCAGAGGCCGCAACCACACCCGCCCGGCGCTGGTCCTGCGTCAGGGCGGCGATCCCCAGCAGGACGCCCCGCGCCTTGAACGATCCGGCCTGTTGAAACAGTTCCAGTTTCACCGTGACGCTGGCCGCATCCGGCAGGATGCCACGCCACCGGTCGGATGTCAGCGCCAGAACCGGGGTGCGGATCGTCGCTGCCGCAATCTGTGTCGCCGCCTGTGCGATCTGGTCCGATGTCGGCAGGGTCATGGAGTCATCCAAAGCAAAAGGCCCGTGCAATGCTGCACGGGCCCTTGTTACGCCATCGGCTGCGCGGATTACATCCGGCCTGCGACATTTTCCCAATCGACCAGATGATCGAGGAAATTGGTGATATAGGCAGGGCGTTTGTTGCGGAAGTCGATGTAATAGGAATGTTCCCACACATCGCAGCCCAGCAGCGCCGTCTGACCAAAGCACACCGGATTCACACCGTTTTCTGTCTTGGTGATCTTCAGGCCGCCATCGGTGTCCTTGACCAGCCAAGCCCAGCCGGACCCGAACTGACCGGCACCGGCGGCACCGAATTCTTCCTTGAATGTGTCAACCGACCCAAAGCTGTCGGTGATCGCCTTCTCCAGCTCGGACGGCATCTTGCTGTCGGCGGGGGACATCATTTCCCAGAACTGGTTGTGATTCCACAACTGGCTGATGTTGTTGAAAATGCCGGACTGGGCCACGGCCTTGGGATCGTAGGTGCCCTTGATGATCTCTTCCAGGGTCTTGCCGTCCCATTCGGTCCCGGCAATCGCCTTGTTCCCGTTGGTCACATAGGCGTTGTGGTGAATATCATGGTGATATTCCAGCGTTTCCTTGGACATGCCCTTGGCCGCCAGCGCATCGTGAGCATAGGGAAGATCGGGAAGTTCGAAAGCCATCGTGTGACCCCTTTTCAATTGCAGTTCGCCTGCGCAAAAGAGAGCGCGAAACGGCGCGCGGTCAACCCCTTAAACCCGCCGCGGTGTCGATCGGGAAATGTCCCACAGGCCCCGCCGCCGCCGATGCGGCCAGTATATCAAAGGCATAATCGCGCACCGACCGGAAACAGACGACCTGAACCGTCTGCGGATCGGTCATCCAGAAGGCGGCGGCAATCTGGCCCAGCCGCGA
>JBBREW010000078.1:0-9101 GCA_038225335.1 Rhodobacterales bacterium | reverse complement strand
CACCGCCCGGTCCGCCAGTTTCAGCGCCGCAACCGCGTTCTGTTCCACGATGATCGTCGTGATACCCTGATCGCGGATGATCGACAGGGTCTTGGCGATTTCCTGCACGATGACCGGTGCCAGACCTTCGTAAGGTTCGTCCAGCAACAGCACCTTGATGTCGCGGGCCAAGGCGCGGGCGATCGCCAGCATCTGCTGTTCACCCCCTGACAGAGTAATGCCTTCCTGCTTGCGCCGCTCTTTCAGGCGGGGAAACAGTTCATAGACCCGGTCCAGCGACCAGCCGATCGGTGGTGCGATCTGCGCCAGTTGCAGGTTCTCCTCGACCGTCAGACCCGCGATGATGCGGCGGTCTTCTGGCACAAGGGCGATGCCGTGGGCTGCGGCCTGATGGCTTTTCATCTTGTGCAGGGGTTGATGATCCAGCCAGATTTCGCCGTGCCGCAATTCGGGATTGTCCAGCCGCGCGATGGCCCGCAGGGTGGACGTCTTGCCCGCCCCGTTCCGGCCCAGCAAGGCAAGGATTTCGCCTTCGTGGATGTCGAAACTCACATTCTGCACGATATAGCTTTCGCCGTAATAGGCCTCGATCTCCCACACGCTTAGAAAGGGACGGTGGGTGGCGGCGTTGTTCTGACGCTTGTCGAATGGGACGTTCATGATCTCTCTCCTCAGACCTGCGTTTCGCCAAGGTAGGCTTCGCGCACCTTGGGGTCGGTCTTGATCTGGTCAGGGGTGCCTTCGACCAGGGGTGTGCCCTGGGCCATGACCGTGATCCGGTCGGCCAGACTGAACACCACCTGCATGTCGTGTTCGATGATGGCCATGGTGATGCCGCGCTTTGTGCGGATATCCTTGAGCAGGGCAATCGTGTTTTCCGTATCCGCCCGCGCCATGCCTGCGGTCGGTTCGTCCAGCAGCATCAGGCGCGGTTCCTGCACCAGACACATCGCCATTTCCAGCCGCCGCTTGTCGCCGCGCGACAGGCTGGATGCGGTGACATGCGCCTTTGACAGCATGTTGACCTCGTCCAGCATGCCTTCGGCCTGTGCCGCGATGTCCCGTTCGTGGCGGACGGGGGCGATGGCGTGCATGCGGAACGATCCGTCGCGTTTGGCAAAGCAGGGGATCAGCACGTTTTCCATCACCGTCAGATCGGCAAAGATTTCCGGCGTCTGGAACACGCGGCTGATGCCCATTTGCGCGATCTCATAGGGTTTGCGACCCAGAACCGACTGATTGTCGAACATGACCGATCCTGAATCGGGGATCAGTTTGCCGACCAGCACGTTCAGCAAGGTCGATTTGCCCGCCCCGTTCGGCCCGATGATGGCATGAACGGTGTTTTCGCGGATCGACAGGTTCACATCGCCCAGCGCCTGCAACCCGCCGAACCGCTTGTTGATACCTTTGATTTCAAGGATTCCCATGAACGCCGTTCCTTATTCTGCGGGTGCGTTGGATTTGGTCCGGGCCGCGTCGGATGCAGCGGGGCGGCGGCGGAACAGTCCCGCCAGCCGCTGACCGCCCTGCACCAGACCGCCGGGCAGAAAGATCACGACAACCATGAACAAAAGCCCCAGCGTCAGGTGCCAGCCTTCGCCCACAAAGGGGTGGATGACATTGACGAGCAGGTTCTCAAGGCTGTCGGGCAGAAAGCCCAGCGCGTTGTGCAGCACGTTCTCGTTGATCTTGGAGACGATGTTTTCCAGATACTTGATGACGCCAGACCCCACGACCGGGCCGATCAATGTGCCCACACCGCCCAGGATCGCCATGACCACGATTTCACCGCTGGCGGTCCAATACATGCGTTCCGCCCCGGTCAGCGGGTCCATCGCGGCCAGCAGACCACCGGCCAGACCCGCATACATGCCAGAGATGATGAAGGCGCGCAGCATATAGGGCTTTGCGTTCAACCCGGTATAGTTCATGCGCGTCTGGTTCGATTTGATCGCCCGCAGCATCATGCCGAAGGGCGACCGGAAAATGCGGATCGACAGATAGAAGGCCGCGATCAGCATCACCGCACACAGATAATACCCGACCTGAAACGTGAACGACCAGCCACCCATGGCAAGCGTCGTCGATTTGGCCATCGCCAGACCGAACAGGTGCGGGGCATTGGGGCTGCCTGCGGCCGCCAGATACTGCGGATCAGAGGCATAGACCTGCAGACCGGTTTCGCCGTTGGTCAGGGGGGTCAGCACCGAATAGGCCAGCGCATAGGACATCTGCGCAAAGGCCAGCGTCAGGATCGAGAAGTAGATCCCAGACCGCCGCAGACTGACATAGCCGATCACGATGGAAAACAGACCCGCCACGATCACCGACAGCAGGATCGCAGGCAGGATGTTGAAGCTGAGCAGCTTGAACATCCAGACCGCCGCATAGGACCCGACCCCCAGAAAGGCCGCGTGTCCAAAGGACAGATAGCCGGTCAGGCCGAACAGGATGTTGAACCCGATCACCAGAATACCAAAGATGGCAAACCGTTGCAGCAAGGCCGGATAGCCTGCGTTGAACGTCTGCCCCAAGGCGGATGACACCGGAAAGGGGTTCAGGATGATCGGTGCCAGCAAGGCTGCCACCACGACCACAGCGAACAGGACAAAGTCTTTTTGTGTCAGACCCAGCATGGATTAGTCCTCCATCACGCCGGGGCGGCCCATCAGGCCCCGCGGACGTGTCAGCAGAATGATGATGGCCACCAGATAGATGATGATCTGGTCGATGCCGGGCAGGATCGCCTTGACTTCGTTCATGGATGCAAAGCCTTGCAGGATGCCCAGCAGGAAGCCGGCCAGCACCGCACCGGGCAGCGATCCCATGCCCCCCACGACCACCACGACAAAGCTGAGGACAAGAAAATCCATGCCCATGTGATAGTTGGGAGAGACGATCGGGGCATACATGGCCCCCGCCAGACCCGCGACGGCGGCCGCAAGGCCGAACATCAGGGTAAACCGCTTGTCGATGTCGATGCCCAGCATCCCCACCGTTTCCCTGTCAGCCATCCCCGCGCGGACCACCATCCCGAAGGTGGTGAATTGCAGAAAGGCAAAGACGGCCCCGATGATGACGGCAGAGAATGCGAAGTAAACCAGACGCCAGATCGGATAGACGATGGCATTGGCCTGATAGCCCAGCCAGACGCCCACATCCATCGATCCGCTGAACATCGGCGGGGCAGGGGACTGGATCGGGTTTGCGCCGTAAAACAGCCGGATGATTTCCTGCAACACGATGGCAAGGCCAAAGGTGACAAGGATCTGATCCGCGTGCGGCCGCTTGTAGAAATGCTTGATCAGACCGCGTTCCATCGCCCAGCCGACCAGCAGCATGACGGGGATCACCAGAATGATGGACAGCGGCACAGACCAGGTAATCAGGGTCTGCGCACCGTCAACACCAAAGACCGAGGACAGATACGGCACCTCTACCTGAAGCGGGTTGCCAAGGAAATCGGTCTGCGTTTCGTCCACGACCTTGTGGCTGAGTGACAGCAGACGCTGCATCGTCACCGCACAAAAGGCACCGATCATGAACAGCGCACCATGGGCGAAATTCACAACGCCTAGGGTGCCAAAGATCAGGGTCAGGCCCAGCGCGATCAGCGCATAGGCCGATCCCTTGTCCAGGCCGTTGAGGATTTGAAGAATGATAGCGTCCATCGGTCCGCTCTCCTGCTGGGGTCGGGCTGTGCGCGTGGCACCAAATAACGCGCGGTCGGGATAGCCGCCCGCGCGTCAGGGGTCTGTCAGAAAACGGTGCGGGGCAGGCGTCAACCGCCTGCCCCAAGGGGCTGGATCAGGCCCCGACGCTGCATTCACCCAGCATGCCACCGGCAAACAGCGGGTGATCTTCGGGGTATTCGACCTGCGCACGCGCGGTCTGCTCTTCGATGGTCAGGGTGTCGTAGCCCACCATGCCGGCATTGCCGGACGCGCTGGCGGTGCCTTTCATGACCAGCACATCCTTGAAGCACTGGTGATCGGACCCGCGATACAGGGTCGGGCCGTTGCCCATCCCGTCGAATTCGAAATCTTCCAGCGCCTCGACCACGGCGCAGGGGTTGAACGACCCGGCCCGCGTGACCGCATCCGCATAAAGCATCGTCTGGACATAGCAGGTGTGGGCTGCGTTCGACGGCGGAAAGCCGTACTTTTCGCCAAAGGATTTGACGAATGCCTTTGTGGCCTCGTCCTGCAACTGCCAGTTCCAGTTCATCGAGCCATAGACGCCTTCGATGTTGGACCCGGCGCCCTTTGCCATCAGTTCCGAATACAGCGGCACGACGATCTGGAAATCCTTGCCGTTGACTTGCTTGCCCTTCAGGCCGAACTGCACGGCCTGCGTCAGGCTGTTGACCATGTCCCCGCCGTAGTGGTTCAGCACAAGGATATCCGCGCCGGAGTTCAGCACAGGCGCGATATAGGACGAGAAGTCGCCTGCGCCCACTGGGGTCAGCACGTTCTGCGCGGTCTGCCAGCCCATCGCCTCTGTCGAGGCGGCGATGGATTCCTGCTGTGTCCAGCCCCATGTGTAATCGGCGGTCAGGTGATAGGCCGTCCGGTCGGTGCCATAGGCTTTTTCCAGAACCGGTGCCAGTGCGGCAGCCGACATATAGGCGTTGAAGAAGTGGCGGAAGCCGTTCGCCTTGCGGTCCTTGCCGGTGGTGTCGTTGGAATGGGTCAGACCGGCCATGAAGATCACGCCCGCTTCCTGACACAGACCCTGCACGGCAATCGCCTCGCCCGAGGAAGACCCCCCGGTGATCATGATGCAGCCGTCCTTCTGGATCATCGACTGCGCGGTGGCGCGGGCAACGTCCGATTTGGTCTGCGTGTCGGCGGTGACGAACTGGACCTTTTTGCCCAGCAGGCCCGTGCCATCCAGCACCTTGGAAGAGAAGGTGGACATCAGTCCGCCGTCGCCTTCGCCGTTGATGTGCTGCACGGCCAGTTCCTGTGCGCGCAATTCGTCCAGACCTTCTTCGGCGTAGGGTCCGGTCTGCGGCACGTTAAAGCCGAAGGTGACCGTGTCGCCGGTCGGTGCGTTGGTAAACGTGTCGGACTGGGCGCGCAGATAGGTGGGCAGCATCAGACCCGCGCTGGCAACAGCCCCGGTTTTCAGCACACGGCGCCGTGAAATATGCGATTTTGACAAGTGGTATCCTCCCTCATGTTTTACGGCTTCCGAACCCTCCCGTCCCGAAACCTGCACGTGACCGCGCTGTTTCAGATTGCGGGCAGGGGGGTCACATCACAACAAAGCGTTTCGGCGCACCCACGTTTTTGTAAACAAGTTTTCAAAAGCTATCGGTCATGCGCAAATAAGTTTGCAATGTGCCGCCACAGAGCCTTGCTAAACACATGCCGCTGCGCTGATGCTGCGGCGACCGATGCAGGGCCTGACCCGTCAGCGGTCACAAGGACGGGGAGGTCCGATGAACAAGACAGGATCACGGATCAGGGCCCGGCGGCTGGACGCCAGTGTGCCGCAGCGCGATCTTGCTGCGGCGGTCGGCATATCCCCCAGCTATCTGAACCTGATCGAACATGATCGCCGCCGGATCGGCGGGCGGTTGCTGGCGCGGCTCGCCGTGGCGCTGGACCTTGATCCTGCCTTGCTGACGGATGGCGCCGACAGCGGCATTGTGGACCGGATGCAGGCCGCAGCCGCGGCCTTGCCGTCCTGCGCGGTGGAATCGGCGCAGGCAGAAGATCTGGCCAGCCGCACCCCCGGCTGGGCGCGGCTGATCGCCGTGCAGGCCAGACGGATCACCGATCTGGATCAGCGCACGCGTGCGCTGTCGGACCGGCTGACCTATGATCCCGCCTTGGCTGCGGCGCTGCACGGGGTGATTTCAGCGGTCACGGCGATTCAGTCCACCGCCACCATCCTGACCGGTGACAGGGCGGTGGACGCGGACTGGCAGGCCCGGTTTCATCGCAACATTCTGGATGACGCGGGTCGTCTGGCACAGACCAGCGCGGCGCTGATCGCCTATTTGGACGCGCCGCCCGGTGACGGGTCCGCGTCCCTGTCCCCGATCGAGGATATGGAGCAGATTCTTGCCTTGTCCGCGTTTCACCGGCCCGGATTGGAACCGGGCGCAGAAACGCGTCAGGACGGGGCGCGTCCGGCCCCCGATCCTGTCGTGGCACCGGGCGTGGCCACATTGTTGCAAGACCACGACGCGCGCTATGCCGATGATGCGCGGGCCTTGCCGCTGGAGGTGATCCTGCCGGTGGCCACCGGTTCCGATTTCGACCCGTTACAGGTGGCGTCCCTTGTGGGGCAACCGCTGGCCCGGGTGATGCGCCGCCTTGCCACCCTGCCAGCCGCCGCAGGCGGGCCGCCACTGGGCCTTGCGATCTGCGACGCGTCGGGGGCGCTGCGTCTGGTCAAACCCGCGCCGGGGTTTGTGCTGACGCGGGGTGTTGCCTGTCCGCTTTGGCCGCTGTTCACGGCACTGGGACAGCCCGGGCGGCCTGTCACCGCGACGGTGTCGCTGCCCGGTGTGGCCGACCTGCGCCTGCTGTGTCATGCCATTGCGGATATCACGCCGCATCCGGCCGGGCCGCATCTGCCCCCGCTGATCGAGGCGGTGATGCTGGTGCGCCCCCTGATGCCCGCGTCAGGCCCCGCACGCCCCGCAGGTGCGGGCCGTGGCCCGACACGACACACGCCCGCGGACGGCCTTGCGGATTCAGGCGCTGATCCCGCGCAGGGCACGGTGCCGGTGGGGCCGGGATGCAGGGTCTGCCCGCGCCCCGCCTGTCCCGCCCGGCGCGAACCGGCGGCGGCGGCCTTGGCAAAGGGCTTTGACACCTGACACACTTGTGGCAATAGTCTGCCGATGCGCCGACCGGGGAGGGTGGGCGTATCGTGCGGCAAGCATGGGGGGGACCAGCATCATGGCGAAACGTGTCCTTCTGATAGAGGATGAGCCGAACATCATAGAAGCAATCAGTTTTATTTTGTCACGGGACGGATTTACCGTTCACACACACCAGGACGGCACCAGTGCAATGGCCAAGGTCCGCAGCCAACGGCCCGATATGATCATTCTGGATGTCATGCTGCCGGGACGGTCCGGATTCGACATCCTGCGGGACCTGCGGGCAGAGGATGCAACCCTGCACCTGCCGGTCCTGATGCTGACGGCTCGCGGCCAGACCCGTGACCGCGAACTGGCGGCGGCGCTTGGCGTCGATGTCTTCATGACGAAACCGTTTTCCAACAGCGAGATCTGTGCACAGGTCCGCGCCCTGATCGGGGACTAGACCCGCATGAAAGGTCCGCAGGCGGGTCAGGGGGCGTCTGATGCCCAGCGGTCCGATGCGCAAGCGGCCCCCGGTGACACACCGCGTGGCGTGGGGCCAGTAGGGCAATTCGGCGGGCAAAATGACGGGCAGGCAGGCGCGCAGGCAGGCGGTGCACCCGTGCCACCGGCGGCGGCGTCAGGGCAGGTGCCGGGCCTTGGCGTCGATCTGTCGTCTGCGGCGCGCAGGGGACCGCGTCCCGCGCTGTTTCTCGCCCGCCACACCTATCGTCAGCGCCGCCTGCGCGATGCGGCGCGGATGTTGCCTGTGCTGGGGATCGTGTTGTGGCTGATGCCGCTGCTGTGGCGGCGCGCGGCGGGCGAGACCGGCGGCGCGGGGAGTGCGGTTCTGTTTGTTTTCGTCGCTTGGACGGTTCTGATCTTGCTGGCTGCCCTGATCGCGCATCGCCTGCGCCCCGATGGCAGCGGCGCGGACGACGCACCTGCCCATGACCTGATGTCGGACCCATTGCCCACGCCTGCCGCAGGCAAGGTCCGGTCATGACGGGCAGCCGGCCATGATGTCGTTCAACCAGCTGATCGCCGTGGCGCTGGCCTATGTCGTCTTTCTGTTCGGCGTCGCCTTTCTGGCGGAACGCAGTGCGGCGCGGGGGCAGGGCGGCTGGTTGCGCCTGCCCATCGTCTATACCTTGTCCCTGTCGATCTATTGCACGGCGTGGACGTTTTACGGTGCTGTCGGCTATGCCGCGCGGTCCGGTCTGGAATTCGTCACAATCTATCTGGGTCCGACACTTGTCATGATCGGCTGGTGGTGGCTGCTGCGGCGGCTGGTGCGGATCGGACGGGCGCAGCGGATCACCTCGATCGCCGATCTGATTTCCGCGCGCTTTGGCAAATCCACCACGCTGGGGGTCATCGTCACGCTGATGGCGGTCGTGGCCTCTACCCCCTACATCGCGCTGCAGCTGCAATCCGTGACCCTGTCGTTTCAGGTCTTTGCCCGCGCGGGCGGTCAGGACTGGGGGGCCGCCGACATCAACCGCGCCGCCGTCTGGATCGCCATCGGGCTGGGCTTTTTTACCATCCTCTTCGGCACCCGCAATCTGGACGCAAACGAGCGGCACCACGGCGTCGTCATCGCCATCGCAGTCGAGGCGGTGGTCAAGCTGGTGGCCCTTCTGGCGGTCGGCGTGTTTGTGGTCTGGGGGCTCTCGGACGGGCCGGGCGCGGTGCTGTCCGAGATAGAGGCGTCACCGATCAGCGACTGGAATCAATCCGGCGGGCGCTGGGCCGCGCTGATCTTTCTGTCGGCGGCGGCATTTGTCTGTCTGCCGCGGATGTTTCAGGTCATGGTCGTCGAAAACGCGGACGAGCGGCATCTGCAGACCGCCAGCTGGGCCTTTCCGCTGTATCTGATGCTGATGAGCCTGTTTGTCGTGCCGATTGCGGTCGTGGGTCTGCGCATGATGCCACCGGGGTCGAACCCGGATCTGTTCGTACTGACCCTGCCCTTGTCCGAAGGGCGGCAGGGACTGGCCATGCTGTCGTTTCTGGGCGGCTTTTCGTCGGCCACCTCGATGGTGATCGTGGAAACGATCGCGCTTGCCACGATGGTGTCCAACCACATCGTCCTGCCACTGTGGATGCGGTCGGGGGCCACACCGGGCGCGGTCATGTCGGGCGATGTGCGCCGCGTCGTCGTTATGGCGCGGCGTCTGTCGATCTGCGGTGTGCTGGCGCTCGGCTATGTCTATTTCCGCCTGTCAGGGGGCGGGGCGTCGCTCGCTGCCATCGGTCTTGTGTCTTTTTC
>JBBREW010000077.1:0-9127 GCA_038225335.1 Rhodobacterales bacterium | reverse complement strand
TTATATCATCATGGTGGCCGTGGCCGCCCCAGTGCTTGCGATGATGGATGTCGAACCGCTCGTCGCACATTTCTTCGTGTTCTACTACGGCGTCCTGGCCGATGTGACGCCCCCAGTTGCGATGGCAGCCTATGCCGCCTCGGGAATCGCCGGGGCCAATGCGTTCAAGGCAGGCAACACCGCGTTCCGGCTTTCGATGGGCAAGGCGCTGGTGCCGTTCATGTTCGTGTTCTCACCGTCCTTGCTACTGGTGACGGCGGATTTTACCTGGGGTTCGTTCGCGCTGGCGTTTTCCGGGGCCGTCCTCGGCATCATCGCGTTGTCGGCGGCGATCACCAACTGGCTGTTCAAGCCGTTGCTGGTGATCGAGAGGGTGGTGCTCCCGATCGCAGCGCTGCTGATGATTGCGCCCGAGGTGATCTCCACCGCGATTGGGGCGGCCATTCTGGCGTTAGTGGCCTTGCGTCAGTGGCTAACGGGCCGAACTCAGGCCCCCGCCGTCGCCTGACTGGTCGGCAAACGACTCTTGTGATGAGTGGAGGGACTTCATTGGCGCCTCAATTGGAAGCTGTAGCAGAATGACCACTTTATCTCGCACTGCTGACCTTGGGTCGCCAAAAATGCTGCGCATTGCATGAATGACTGGTCACATCGAGTGCGTGCAGGATGAGTCGGACCGTGGCGGCCTCCTTTTCCAGTTCCTCCCGATTGAAATCAGTCCAGGCGGTGCCAGCCGCATCTGCAAACCGCTCGGCTGCAGACCAATTTACCGCAGGCAAGGTTAGGTTTCGACCACCTCCAAGATCCAGCGAAACCGACGACAAGAGAAGGCCCTTTCTCACCGATGGGCGCGTCGCGATAGCTTCAAATCCTATCCAAGGCGAACCAGCACCGCGCGCTGCAATACCCCTTTCTTGCAGCGTCAGAGATCTTGGACGTCGGCCCAGAGGGTAAATCAAGAACCCCAAGAAGGATTTTGAGGTGAGGTTCATATGCACCGAATTGCCAGTCTTTCATGAGGTGTAGCAGATATCGGACAGCGGGGAACCTTGCGGCGTGCATGTCAGGCGGTAGTGGGCGCCCATATTTGTTCGCTTTTGGTCGACAATGCACTCGAACCGGGTGAGTGATTTGGGCGGATTGCCGACATTCGCTGCACCTGCAAACTAAACGGGCGCGTCCTCAGAAAGCAGACGCTCAAGGTCACGACCGTTTTTGTCTGGGTGCAAGGGCAGCGAACGTCGGCAGTGATCCCTGATTAACGAATGCCCCGGGCTTGAAAGCCGTTCGCTTTTCGCCGGTATCACATACCGCAGAATTAAATTAAACGCATGTGCTTCGCGCGGCCGGTGAGCCCAAATATTCAAGCGATACGACACCGACATATCAGTGATATTACCCATGATTCTGATTATGCACGACTAAAGTGGGTAGCATTGATGACGATCTGTCGGAAATATCTCAAAAGACATAATGTCAGACCGCCACAACAAGCGATATTGCACCGACGAGAATGAGGCTCGTTGCCCAGACAATATCCAAATTGAACCAGCTTCTGGACAGAAACTTCAGCCCGAACCACCTGTAGACGCCGAAGGCAATCAACCCACCCGAGAGTGTCATCGCCATTGTGTGGACCAGAGCCACGCCTACCGCGACCCTGGCGTTGCTGATCATCAGGGCTCGGGCGGCGGCGTGTCCCGCTTCAGTGTCGACAGTCTGGCAGATGCCCAGATAGATCGGCACCAGCATCAGGCCCGCACCATGCGCCATGGCTGCAAGAAACGACCACAGCGCCAGCCGTGACGGCGGCACGCGTGCCAGAAAGCGCGGATGGCGGCGGTTGAAAAACAGCCAGACGCCAAGTCCAATCACCAGACAGGCCGCCGTGATCTGGATTTCGCGCTGCCACCGCGCCACGAACATCAGGGCGGTAAATGGAAACAGGATCGCCCCCATGGCCAGCAGATGCCCTGCGGCAAGAGCACCGACCGCCTTGAACAGGCTGCATGGCGACCGGTCCATCAGCGCGGCAGAAACGGCCAGCGGCCACCCCATGCCCGGATTGATCCCGTGGTAGACGCCAGAGGCCACAACGGCCCACCAAAGGGCCGTTGCTGTCGTCATGTCCATCCTGTGTTACGCCGAAGGATAGCAGAAGCTGTCGGTCGAGCAGTCGCCCCCTTCCAGCCGGATCTGGTGGCTGCGATAGCCTTTCGGGAATTCGACAAAGAAATCCTTGACCAGCGTCAGCCCGCCGTTTTCGCCCACCTTGGCCATCACCATCTGTCCACCTTCGTCATCCGGATAAAACTGGTCGTCCCACGTGGAGTAGAGCGAGTTTGTCCAGTAGACACGTTTGCCGTCGCGGCTGATCTCGACCATCTGCGGGGCGTAGGCAAACGTCTTGCCGTTGGGATGCTTCGTTCCCCGAGCGATGCCACCCAATTCGACCTTGCCGGTCAGTATCGGGTTCATCGGGTCAATGACGTCGTATTGATGCATCTCGCCCAAGCCCCAGCAAGCCACGTAAAGGTATTTGTCATCAAGGCTCAAGTCGATGTCGGTGACCAACGGCGGCACGGCCTCGAACCCTTTCAGCAGCGGCGGCAGATTTTCCGCCTTTTCGGGTCGCGGGTCGATGGCGATCGTCTTTTTAGCCTCGAACGTGCCATCGTCCTTTTGCCACCAGGTAAAGATCGCGCCTTGCAGGTTCGTGGTGTCCACCACAACGCCACAGAAACCATAGTCTCTCGACGGGTCATGCGCGGGGCGGATTTCCAGCGCCATCTGGTAATTCGCGCCCAGATCGATGGTCTGGACATTCTTGCGCGCGCGCAGGTTCCAGAAATGAATGGAATGGCCGTATTTGTTGGCCAGAAGGTCTTCGGCGACGATGCCGTTCTCGTATTGCGGCGGCAGGCCCCATTCGGAACTGATCATGTAGTCGCGCGGCAGGTTCCACCAGAAATCATAGTGCTTGTCCTGCTTTCCCCGGTCCATCTCGTAGCGGCCGAGGATCTCGAAGGTTTCGCAATCCATGATGAAGATGCCCGGCGGGCCGTCGGTGCCGTCCACGCCACCGCCACCAAGCGTCGAGACGTAGATGCCTTCCGGTCCGCAATGGATCGTGTGGGGGCGCGAATAACCGGTCTTGGAAAAGACCTCCTCTGGTTCGATGATCTTGTGAATTTTCGCCTTCAGCGGCTCTTTCACGTCGATGATGTAAATGCGCGACGACCGGATGCCGGGAATGATCAGGTAGCGGCGTTCCAGAAAGGCATGGCCGGACAGCGGTGACAGGGACGATGAACAGGCGTTCCAGCCGAAATGGTGAAACTCGTCGCCGGTGTGGGGCATGATCACCTGATGGACGATCTGGCCGTAGGTGTCGGACGCAGGGTCGACATCGACTACTGCCAGGCCGTCGGGTTGCGACCCGTCCGGGCTGAGCATCAGTGTGAAGGCCAGCGTTTCGGGCGGGGCCTCCATCGCAAGTTTCGGGGTCGCGTGAAACGTCGGATCTGGACTCAGGTTCATTGGTCGTTCCTCCCTTGAAAACGTCTTTGGCCTTTCTCAATCTCCTCGGTCCGATCCCATCCAAGATTCAAAGTGCAGCATGCCTTTTCTTGTTGGTGGGTCCGGATGTTGCCGACGCGACCTCTGCCGCCTGTTCGCGCGCCTGTTCGCGCAGCACGAATTTCTGGATCTTTCCCGTCGTGGTGCACGGGATCGGCATGAAGACGATCCGTCCCGGCACCTTGTATCCCGCCAGTCGGCTGCGGCACCAATCCCGAAGCTGGTCCGCGTCCATTTCGGCACCCGCTGACAGTTCGACAAAGGCGCAAGGCGTTTCGCCCCAGCGGTCGTGCGGCATGGCGACGACGGCCACGACGGCGACGTCGGGGTGAAGATACAACACTTCTTCGACCTCGATCGAGGAGATGTTCTCGCCGCCCGAGATGATGACGTTCTTGGCCCGATCCTTGAGCTGGATATAGCCGTCTGGGTGCATCACCCCGAGGTCGCCTGAATGGAACCAGCCAATGGTCTGGCCGTCGCGCGGCACCAGCAGCATCGTTTCGGGGTGCAGCACGTCGAGCTGTTCCAGCGGCAGATAACGCACACCTTGCCGGGATTTCGGCCGCGCCTGTTCCGCTGTTGGCAGATCGGACCAGCTGTCGTGCCAGTCATTCACGACGGCGGGGCCATAGGTTTCGGTCAATCCATATAGATGGATGACATCGAAACCCGCAGTCTTCATGTCCGCCAACAACTTTTCGGGGGGCGGGGCAGCGGCGGTAAAGAACTGCACGGTGTGATCGAGGTTGCGTTTGGCCGCCGCAGGAGCCGAGATCATCAGCGACATTACGATCGGTGCGCCGCACAGGTGGGTCACGCCCTTGTCGGCGAGTGCTGCCCAGATCGGTTCGGTTCTGACCTGCCGCAGGCAGACATGGGTGCCGATGATGGCGGACAGCGTCCAGGACAAACACCAGCCGTTGCAGTGGAACATCGGTAGGGTCCACAGATAGACCGCATGCTTCGGCATGGACGCCGTCAGCGCGTTCCCCTGTGCCAGCAGATAGGCCCC
Organism: Rhodobacterales bacterium; assembly: GCA_038225335.1. Taxonomy (GTDB): domain Bacteria; phylum Pseudomonadota; class Alphaproteobacteria; order Rhodobacterales; family Rhodobacteraceae; genus Loktanella. The sequence goes on along the minus strand of JBBREW010000077.1, from coordinate 4,533 downwards.
GCGATGATGCGACACCACGCCCTTTGGATCGCCGGTGGTGCCAGAAGTGTAGTTGATCGCGATCGCGTCCCATTCATCCAGCGGCATAAGCCAGGCGAAATCAGGAGCGCCACCCGACACGAAAGCCTCGTAGTCGAGGGTGTCTACGGCGGCGGTCGGTTCAGTGAATTCCGGGTCGTCGCATTGGATCAGCACGGGTTTGACCGTCGCCAGCGCCAGTGCGTCTTGCATCAGGGCCATGAATTCGCGGTCCACGATCACCAGTTTTGCGCCTGCATGATCGAACTGAAACGCGATGATCGCGGCATCCAGCCGCGTGTTGATCGAATGCAACACAGCCCCGCACATCGGCACCCCGTAGTGGCATTCCAGCATGGCAGGCGTATTCGCCAGCAGCGCGGACACTGTGTCACCACGCCCGATCCCGGCCGGCATCAACGCTGACGCCAACTGCCGCGACCGTCGGTAGAAATCCGCATAGCTGCGTCGCAACGCACCATGCACGACGGCCGTATGGTCCGGAAACACGCTGGCCGCGCGTTCCAGAAAGATCAGCGGCGTCAGCGGCTGGTGGTTCGCGGGATTGCGGTCGAGGCCGGTGTTGTAGGGGCTCGCATCGTTCATTCTATGCATCTTGCCAGGCGGGGGCGCGTTTGGCGATGAAGGCACCGATGCCCTCTTCCGCGTCACGGGCTAGCATGTTGTCGACCATGACCTGCGTGGCGTAGTCATAGGCCTCGGCCAAGGACATGTCGCGCTGAGCGTAGAAGGCGCGCTTGCCTGTCGCCAGCGTCATGCTGGACTTCGACGCGATCCTGCGCGCCAGATCCATCGTGGCGACCCGCAGATCGTCGACCGCGGCGGTCCTATTGATTAACCCCATCTCTGCCGCGCGGTCGGCCGGGATCATGTCACCGATCAGCAGCATCTCCATCGCGTGTTTGGCGGCGACATTACGCGATAGGGCGACCATTGGGGTCGAGCAGAACAGGCCGATGTGAACGCCGGGGGTGCTGAATGTCGCTGTGTCGGCCGCGATGGCAAGGTCGCAGCTGGCGACAAGCTGGCAGCCTGCTGCGGTGGCCACGCCCGTCACCTCGGCAATGACGGGCTTGGGGCATGTGACGATGCCCTGCATGACGTCGGAACACTGCGCAAGAACCTGCGCGAAATAGGCGCGCCCACCGTCCGAACCGCTACGGCCTGCGGTCATTTCCTTAAGGTCGTGACCCGCACAGAATGCGGGACCGTTCGCGGCAAGGATAATGACTCTGACCGCAGGATCGGCACCGGCCCGCGCAAAGGCATCGGCCAGTTCCGCCAGCATCGCCTCGGACAGCGCGTTGCGCCGCGCGGGGTCGTTCAGGGTCAGACGTAGGATGCCATTCACGTCCAGATCGTGCGTCAGGATGTCGGCCATCAGCATTGCATCAGGCCCCTGCGCGCGCGGGTTGCAGAATATTTATCTCGACGCTGTCCGCCGGCGTGTTGGCGATAAAGCAGTAGCGGTGCGCGCGGTGCTGCATCTTTTCCAGCTCGGCATCCGACGGCGAAAATCCGGTATCGAACCGCACGACCGGGTGCAGATCGATGCGCGTCACCGACATCTGCCCCTTCGCGTTCTTGCCCAGATAAGCGGCAGCATGATCACTGTAGCTGGCCACCGGCCAGGCCGCCTTGGCCGCCAGCGCCAGAAAGGTCATCATGTGGCAACTGGACAGGGCCGAGGCGAGCGCCTGTTCTGGGTTGGTATTGGCCGGATCGCCCCCCCAGTCGGGGGCGGCGTCAACGGAGATGTCGCAATCGTTGTTGAATTGCACGGTGTGTGCATTGGAATACTCGCCCGTCAAAAGCGCGGATTCCGCACGCTGCCAGTGCAACTGGATCGAAAGGTCGGACATGTGTCAGGTCCCTTGATGGGCCGGGCCGATCAGGCCGCGGCAAGTTTCTTCTTGGGATCGTAGAACGGACGCTCGACCACGGTCGCATGGGCCGGGCCGGACGGGGTCATGACCTCGACCTTGGTCCCGATCTGCGCGTGTGCTACGTCAACCATCGCCAAAGCGATGTTCCGTTTTAGCCGGGGCGAATAGACCGCCGACGTGATCTTTCCGATCTGCGCGCCGTCACTGTTGATGGGCCAGAAGGTCGTGTTCGGACCTTTCATCGGCGCATCGTCGATGATCACACCGACCTGAATGCGGGTAACACCCTGATCGCGGATGCGGCGCAGCGCGGCCTTGCCGATGAAATCAGCCTGCATATCTAGGTCGACAAGGCGGTCGAGCCCAAGCTCATAGGGGTTCGTTTTGATGTCCGCGTCCGCATGATAGGAAAGCATCCCGCCCTCAATCCTGCGGATCGAGGAGGTGTGGCCTGGCTTCAGACCAAAAGCCATGCCCGCCGCCATGATCCGTTCCCACAGCGCATCGCCATACGCACTGTCGCGTAGATAGATCTCGTAGCCCAACTCGCTGGACCAGCCGGTTCGCGACACAAGCAGCGGGATGCCGTCCAGTTTAAGTTCGCGGTGCCAGTAGTATTTCAGGTCAAGGATGCTGTCGCCGAACAGTGCCTGCATGATCTCGCCGGATTTCGGACCCTGAAGTTGCAGCGGTGACACATCCGGCTCGCCGATCATGACGTCCAGACCAGAATGCACGGCGACGCCCTGTGCCCACAGCAGGATGTCGCTGTCGGCCAGCGAAATCCAGAAATGGTTTTCGGCCAGACGCAGCAGGATCGGATCGTTGAGGATACAGCCTTCGGCGTTGGTTATCAGGACATACTTGCACTGGCCGACGGCCATCTTCGACAGATCACGCGGCGTCAGCATCTGCACGAAGCTCGCCGCATCGGGGCCAGTGAATTCGACCTGACGTTCCACAGCCACGTCGCACAGGATCGCATCGTTGACGAGGGTCCAGAAGTTCTGTTCCGGATCGCCGAAATCGCGCGGGATATACATGTGGTTGTAGACGGAAAATCCCTTTGCCCCCCAACGCACGGTGGCGTCAAAATAGGGTGATTTCCGGATCTGTGTGCCAAAGCCGAAGTCGTCTGCGTGCATTTTGTCCCCCTCATGCGTCACCGGTCGGATGGGCCGGGATCGACTGAACCTGCGGTGAATTTAGGGGCGAATGATGGGAATGTTCGGTCTGAAAAATCGGCCATTTCAGACTGGACGGGCTGATTTTCGGGCAGAGTTCATCCGGTTTGGTCTGCGCGGGTCATCCGACGTCTTTTGCCGCCAGTTTGGCAAGGTTGGGGCGACCTGCCTTGACGATACGAGTCGCAATGTAGGTCATGTATCGGTCGACACCGAGTTCAGCATCCAGCATCGCTTGCATCAGCGCCTGAAACGACGTCAGACTGGAACTGACGGCCTTCAGCACGTAATCCATGCCACCGCCTGTGGCGACGCATTCCGTGATCTCGTCCCGGTCCATGACAAAGGCCTCGAACCTGTCAAAATCGGCCTTGCGATGATAGGTCAGCGATACTGTAACCATGACCTGCGTCACGTCGCAGATCCGGTCGATCGCGATGTCGCCGTTATAGCCCCGGATCAGACCCGCCGCCCTGAGCCGATCCAGCCGAGCCCAGCATGGCGTCGCCGAGATGTTGGCGATCTCGGCAAGCTTGGCTTTACTTAGCTGCCCATGCTGCTGCACTGCGCAGAGAATTCGAATGTCGGTCGCATCAAGGCCAATCCTTTTCATTCGCCGGCTATCCACGCTGCATCATCACCTTGGCGGCGAAACACCGCTTTTTTCCCAGATTATCGCGCAAAGCTAGGCGGAGTCGGCGATTTTACGACCGGTTCTCCTTCGCCAGCGGCACGGAACAAACTCATCCGCGTCAAACACGATCAGCACGCTCAAAAAGGATTTTTGTGCTTTGCACGAATTGCAATTTGGGCTTTTGACATTGCTAAACTGATGGAACTCGCCCGGTAGCATTATTCGCACAGCAGTCATCAGGGCGGTGGAGATGCTGCGCGATGCGCGAATGTCTGGTTCGGTGAAGCCGCGCCGCAGCAATGAACCGACCGGCGAACGGCGGCTATGGGCCGGTAGCGTCCGAGGCGGTCACAACAACATTATGGGCGGAAAACGGACCTTCGCTGCGCTGCCACTGAACTATTGCTTTGTTGAGCTACTCCCCGATCGTCGGAAAGGTTCAGGGTAATTTAAGCTCCTGCCTTCCCCTGCTATCAACTTTGATGGCGCTCCTACCCAGCGGTCAGGCAGCCGTCCCAAGGAACCTCGCCTGTGGCATATCGCTGCCACGCGGTGGAACAGTTGTGCGGCATGACTATGCAAAGCGCCGCTGCACACCTACGTCCGCAGCAGCATTCGTCGTGTCAACAAGTTGGGAAGCGTTTTGGAATATACTCCTGGGCCTGAATTGACCTGATGATTTTCGGGCCTGCGATTCACTTCGCCGCATGGCCACAGGCGCGGCGGTCTCTATTTTGAGGGTATGAGCAAACGACACAAAACAGTCACCTTATCCGACGAGCAGCGCATA